>NZ_JBXAFS010000005.1:0-279137 GCF_058793355.1 Afipia sp. MLSD5-FHT05B12 | reverse complement strand
CGCGCTTCGCGCGCCCCGGAACGACGGAGGGAGGAAATCGCGCTGCCGGTCAGGCTTCGGCGCATCCCGGAATGACGGGCAGGATTGTAGCAGCCGCGGATCTACGTCGTGGCCGCCGCTCCCTGCGCATGCTCGGCGATCGCACCGATGATGGTCGGCCACATCGGGATCGGCAGCGCGTGTCCCATGCCCTCGACCAGCAGCAGCTTCGCCCCGGGAATCGACGCCGCGGTGTCCTTGCCAGCCTCGACACGCACCAGCGGATCGATGGTGCCGTGAATCACCAGCGTTGGCGCCTTGACCGACCCCAGCCGGTCCTTGCGATTGCCTGAAGCGAGGATGGCGCGCAGTTGGCGCCCGACGCCGGCGGGATTGAGGCCGCGCGCGTAAGTCCGCTCCGCGCGCTCGGGGTCCTTTGCCTCGTCGAGCGGAAACGACCCGCCGCGCAGGACTTTCCAGGTCGTTCCGAAACGCTCGATGTATTCCGCCTTGGTCTTCGGCGGTGGCGCGAGCAGGATGGCGGATGCTTCGCGCGTTGGCTGCGGCAATCTTGGATTGCCGGTTGATGACATGATCGAGGTCAGCGACAGAACCCGGTTCGGGTGCTGCATCGCGATTTCCTGCGCGATCATCCCGCCCATCGATGCGCCGACGATATGTGCCTTGCTGACGACAAGCGCGTCGAGCAGGCCAACGACATCGCTGGCCATGTCCCAGAGTTTGTAAGGCGCTTCCGGCGCGATCTTGAAGATACGGAGTTTCAGCAGTTCAATGGGACGCAGGGGCTTGCCGCCGGACATCCTGGTCGATTGCCCGATGTCGCGGTTATCAAAGCGGATGACACGAAAGCCGCGGCCGGCCAGATCCCGGCAGAACTCGTCGTCCCAAAGGATCATCTGTGCGCCGAGGCCCATGATGAGAACCAGTGGTTCCGCGTCTGGCGCGCCGAAGATTTCGTAGCAAAGCTCGATGCCGTTGGCCTTGGCCATCTGCGGGGGCTGGTGTGCGTTCACGTGTCCATCCTCGAAATGAGTAGGGATAAACCCTATCGCACGCTTTTTGCGCCGTACAGAAGGCGGGCGCGCTTAAGCCGTGGGCCAATGTTGACCTCGGTCCCGCAACGGTATGGAATGGCTGAAAAAGCCGGGCCCAACGAGGCCTTGTTACCGCTTCGGGAGGGGCGCCAATGTCCGACAAACCGAATGACCCGGTGCAGGTATGGCATACCATGCTTGCCGAGATGGAGAAGGGTTTCAACGCCATGGCCAATCAGGTCATGGGGTCGGAACAATTCAGCCGGGTCACGCATCAGCTCACCGGCGCTTCGGTCGGTGCGCAAAAGACCGTCGGCGATCTGATGGAGCGCTATCTGGTCAGCATGAACCTGCCCAGCCGCGCGCAGATGGTCAGCATGGGCGAGCGGCTGCAATCGATCGAAAGCCAGTTGAACGAGATCAGGGCGCTGCTTAATCGCGTGCATGCCGACGCCGTATCGCAGGGCAGCAACGGGCTGGCTACGCCAAGGCCTCCGCGTACCAAACAGCCGCCGTCCGCGACCGGAGGAGGCACGCCATGAACGTGCAGACCAACGCGAGTGCGATGCCGGATGTCGCGCAGGTCGGCGAACGCATCCAGACCGAGGTCCAGCGCGCGATCCAGCGCAGCATCAAGGGTGTGGAATATTTCGCCTCATCCGGACCGGCGCTGGGGTCGACTCCGAAGGACATCATCCATTCCAAGGGCACGATGAATCTCTACCACTATCGGCCGCTCGCGGATGAGATCTATCGCATCCCGATCCTGATCGTGATGGCGACGACCAATCGCGGCTACATTCTCGACATGGTGCCCGGACAGAGCTTCATCGAATTCCTGCTCAAGAAGGGTTTCGATGTCTACATGCTCGACTGGACCGCGCCGCGGCCCGAGGAAAAATCGCTGCGGATGGAGGACTACGTTCTCGGCTTCATTCCGGATTGCATCCGGCGGGTGCAGGAAGATTCCGGTGAAACCGACGTCAATGTGATCGGCTACTGCTTCGGCGGCGTGCTGTCGCTGCTGTACGGTTCGATCTTCCACGACGGGCCGATGAAGAATCTGGTGTGTTTCACGACGCCGATCGATTTCCGGCAGATGAAGCTGTTCCAGAACTTCTCCGACCGTCGCTACTTCGACGTGGATAAGCTGGTGGACAGCGTCGGCAACGTGCCGCCCGAGATGATCCTGTCGTCATTCGAGATGCTGCGGCCAGCGTCGCGCGCGGTGGGCCAGATCCAGCTCTGGGAAAACATCTGGAACGACGAGTTCGTCAAATCCTACCGGATGTTCGATCGCTGGGCGCAGGACACGCTGCCGCTGGCCGGCGAATATTTCCGCACCACCACGAAGGACCTGATGTGGGACAACAAGCTGTTCAACGGCACGATGACTGTTGGCGGACGTCCCGCGGACATTTCCAAAATCACGGTGCCCGTGCTGCACGCGGTCGCCGAACACGATCACATCGTGCCTTACGACGCTGCGAAGCATCTGATCGCGAAGATCGGATCGGCCGACAAGACCGAGGTCATTCTCAAGGGCGGTCATGTCAGTCTCGTCGCCGGCGCGAACGCCATCAAGCGTCTCTGGCCCAAACTCGATTCCTGGTTAAGTGAGCGATCCACATGAACAGCACCGAAGTACGTTCCTATCCGCGTCGCGTCCTGACCGAAGGCGGCGAAATCGAATTTCGTCACATGACGGCGGCGGACGAGGCGGCTGTCCTCGCCTTCGCGCAGAAGCTGCCGGTCCATGACCTGCTGTTCATTCCACGCAACATCAGCGAGCCGAAGGTGCTCTCCGCCTGGATCAAGGAGCTCGAGCGCGGCGGGCTGGTCAGCCTCTTGGCGGTGAAGGGAAGCGCAGTGGTGGGCTGCGGCACCATCGTGCGGGATCTTCTGTCGTGGTCACCGCATGTCGGCGAAATCCGCATGGTGGTGTCCAAGGATGTCCGCGGTCTCGGTGTCGGCCGCGCGCTGTCGCAGGAAACCTTCGCGCTGGCGCTGGGATCCGGGCTGGAGAAGATCGTGGCCCAGATGACGGTCGATCAGACCGGAGCCATCGCCCTGTTTGAGAGCCTCGGTTTCAAGGCAGAGGCCCTGCTGCACGATCAGGTGAGGGACCTGGCCGGGAAGACCCACGATATCGTGGTCCTCGGTCACAATGTCTCTAAGGTCCGTGCCCAGCTCGAGGCTTACGGGGTTTCCGAAGCCGTCGGATAAGTCATTGAAATAGCTTTTATTTCATAATATCACGGGCTCGTGATGATGCATCGCAACATTCTTGTTGCGGTGCATCTAAGACTTTGGCATAACTCACCTTGCCCCGGGCCATACCGGACGGGGATGAGCCCATAGCTCGCAACCCTGAGGATGGAGACAGACAATGACGAATTCTTTCAACGCCGAGTCCGTGCTGAACACCGTCAAGACCGCTTTCGCGCCCGTCACCGACGCGCTCAAGAACTTCCCGAACGTGGAAGTTCCCGAAGCTGCTCGTGAGTTCGTGAAGAAGGCCGCCGGCACCGCCAAGGACCGCGCTACTGAAATCCACACCGGTTCGGAAAAGGTGACCTCGGCGATCGAAACCGCTGTTGCCGGTTCGGTCAGCGAGACCGCGAAGATCTCCCGCAACATCCAGCAGGCCGTCTACGAAGACGCGCAGGCGCTGTTCGCCGGCATCGACAAGCTGGCGTCGGCGAAGTCGCTGAACGAAGCCGTGACGATCCAGGGTGACCTGCTCCGCGCCCAGGGCGAAGTCGTGATGGCGCGCGCCAAGGCGACCACCGAATACTTCGGCAAGCTGATCGCTGACAGCGCCAAGACCGCGCAGGACAACTTCGCGAAGGTTGCGTCCTACACCAAGTCGGCCTGATCGTCCGGCCTCGACCACCTTACAATTCGACGATCAAAGGCCCGCCTCGCGCGGGCCTTCTTTTTGACGTGTGCGTGTCTGCCGGTGCATTGTCCGGACTGACGAGGTTGCAGATGGCTGACAACGGAAAGTTCGTGCTGGTCGCGGACACGGGCGACATCGCGCGCGCCGCGGAGCTGCGCCGGGTCAAGATGCTCGCGACGCTGGTCCTCGCTGGCTGCGTCGTGGTGCTTGTTGTCGCCAAGGTGATGGAGCGCGTGCATCCGGGATTCGGGTTTCTCGCGGCCTTCGCGGAAGCGGCGACCATCGGCGGGCTGGCGGACTGGTACGCGGTGGTCGCGCTGTTCCGGCGGCCGCTGGGATTGCCGATTCCGCACACCGCCATCATTCAGCAGAACCAGCACCGGAT
Organism: Afipia sp. MLSD5-FHT05B12; assembly: GCF_058793355.1. Lineage (NCBI taxonomy): Bacteria > Pseudomonadati > Pseudomonadota > Alphaproteobacteria > Hyphomicrobiales > Nitrobacteraceae > Afipia > Afipia sp. MLSD5-FHT05B12. The sequence continues at coordinate 274,816 of NZ_JBXAFS010000005.1, read as the reverse complement.
CGCCGACAAACTCGGCGAGTTCATCGAGGTGCATTTCCTCAGCCCGGCGCCGGTCGACGCGAAACTGCGCGAGGTCGATTTCGCGTCGTTCATTTCAGACTGGCTGACCGATCCGAAGAAAAGCTCCGATCTGGCGCGCTTCGTCCTGCGCCTGCTGCCGGAGGCGTTGGCCGCTGCCGAAACATCGGGGCTGAAGTCGTACTTCACGCGCCGCATCGTGACGCAATTGCAGAGCGTCGATCTCGCGCCGCTGGCCGCGGGAACGTTGCGCGGCTTCATCGCCGAGGGACGCCACAAAGGCATGCTCGACGATCTGTTGCAGGCGATCCATGAGTCCATCAACAAGCCCGAGACGCTTGAGTTGATCCGGGAGAAAATCCGCAACGAACTTCCGACGCTGCTGAAGCTCTATCGCGCCGACAAATTCCTGCTGAAGCGGGTTGCGGCATCGGCCACGTCGTTCTTCGAGGAGGTGCGTGCCGACCCGCAGCATCCGTTTCGCGGCGAGGTCGATCGCATCCTGCTGACGCTCCCCGACAAGCTGGCGAACGACAAGACTTACGCGGACCGCATCGACGGATTGAAGCGCGATCTGCTGGCGCGCCCCGAGCTTGCCGCGCTGACGCGCGACATCTGGGTCAACGTCAAGGCGTTCATCGACAGGAGCGCCAGCGGCGAGAGCAATGTGCTGCAACATCACCTGACCAACGTATTCATGGAAGCCGGCCGGCAGCTCGCCACCGACAGCGAGATGCGCGCTGAGATCAACAAGGGAATCATCGCGGTGCTGCGCAGCTTCATTGCCGATCAGAAGAGCGGGGTGTCGCGATTCATCGCCGATCAGGTCAAGTCGTGGGACATGAAGCAGCTGATCAACCTGATCGAAATCAACATCGGCAAGGACCTGCAATACATCCGGTTCAACGGTGCGCTGATCGGCGGACTTGCAGGATTGGCGCTGCACAGCGCCGAGGTGGTGATCAAAACGCTCTGATTATCCAAGCGAAAATCCGGCCTGTCGGCAATTTGCAACACCTGTTTCAAACGCGGCAAAGGCGGCTTGAAATGCCGGAATTTGACCCATAGCTTGAATCGATGTGCCATTGACTGGCGTGTTGCCCTGATTCGTTTCGCATATCGGAATTGATTTTGTCGCGCCGGCCGAAAGCCGGAAACGTACTGACAAGAAGGAAATCGGATGTCCGTTGCTGCCCAGACGCTTCGCCCGCCGTCCAGATTGCTGATGCTGCTGGAGGCGCGCGCCATTAACGAATTCGGCGCATTTCTCGGCGCGCTGCCGCTGCTCAGCCTCGCGCCCAAGGGCGACGGTCATCCGGTGCTTGTGCTGCCGGGACTGATTACCAGCGACACCGCGACGCGTCCGCTGCGCACGTTCCTCAAGAGCCGCGGCTACGCCGTGAGCGGTTGGGGCCTTGGCCGCAACTTCGGCCCGCGCGCCGGCGTGCAGGATGCGATGCTGAATCTCGTGCAGGATCTCAACGAGGGTCATGGCCGCAAGGTCAGTCTCGTGGGATGGAGCCTCGGCGGAATCTACGCGCGCCAGCTTGCGAAGATGATGCCGGACCGGGTGCGCTCGGTGATTACACTCGGCAGCCCGTTCGCGGGTCATCCGCGAGCGACCAACGCGTGGCGCACCTATGAAACCGTCAGCGGCCAGCGCGCCGACCAGCACAATCCGCAGTTCGGCGGCGAGATGGCGAAGACGCCGCCGGTGCCGACCACCGCGATCTTCAGCCGCACCGACGGCATCTGCGCGTGGCAGAGCTGCGTCGAGAAGCCCGGCACGTATGCCGAGAACATCGAAGTGCAGGGCGCCAGCCATTGCGGCATGGGCCACCATCCCGCGATCGTTTACGCCGTCGCAGATCGCCTCGCGCAGGCGGAAGGCGAATGGAAGCCGTTCGATCGCAGCGGCTGGCGGAGCATGGTTTATCCCGATCCGGCACGGTAATCGCGCATGATTCGAAGCTCCCGTTTCGGAGCTTGAACCGTGTCCATCGCGGTCATCCTTGCTAAGGTGAGAGCATGAAGCATCTGCGCCTACATTTTGCTGCTGTCCTCGCAACATACTTGATGCCAATCGGATCGGTATCAGCCGACGACAAAGCCAATTTCTCAAAAATGGTTTCAGATCCTATCCAACAACAGCAGGTTCTGAATACCGCAAAGCAATCGGGAGTGGTTGTCATCAAGCCTTGCCCCTCCGCCAATTTTTCCATCTTGAATCAGTTCGCAATATATATGCCGATGGCATTCGATAATTCTGGCCGCCCAACGCGAGGAGCATGGAAGCAATCGGTTGCCGAAAAAGGATGTGGGCAAGATCGGTTATTGAATGTCGTCTTTTGGATGGATTCCAATACCTCAGTGAGGGCGAGGCCCCTTTTTCCAGGTACGACTCGTGCCGATCCAGTGTTGCAGAGGGATGCCATGCCCCATGCTGCAATGGCAGCGCAATGGCCGGAAGCGAATTGCAAAACCGGCTATGTGGAGAATACAGAATTTTTACGGGAGACTGGGGAACCGTTGGCCGGGGCTAGAGGCAAGCCTTGGGATGAACTATGGACGCTTGCCTCTTGCACCAAGAAAGCGCAGGTCACATTACATTTCATACCAGATAAGACCGGAACAACTATTAATACGAGTTTACAGCAGACAAAATTTCTGCCGAACGAATTAGCGCGATAATTGGTCTAGCTGCGCGACATTGCCGCGCCGAAAGCATCATGGGGTATTTTCTGGTTACGGCACTACCCCTTCTTCCCGCGCAGCTTGCCGACGACACCGGTCGGGAAGAAGTACACGCTGGCGATGAACAGCAATCCGAGCCACAGCAGCCAGCGATCGGGGTGCAGCAGGTCGGGCAGCACCGGAATGCCCGCGGTGGCCTTCGAGGCCGCGCCCATCAGGGTCTGAAGGTAATTCTCGGCGAGAATGAAAATCGCCGCGCCGATGATCGCGCCGTACATGGTGCCCATGCCGCCGATCACCACCATCAGCAGAATGTCGATCATGATGGTGAAGGAGAGCGTCTCCGGTCCCGCATAGCGCAGCCACAGGGCGTTGAGGACGCCGGCGCAGGCCGCGACGAGGGCGGCGAGCACGTTCGCCCATGTCAGGTGAAACACCGTGCGATAGCCGAGCGCCTCGGCGCGGAAACGGTTTTCGCGCACGGCTTGCAGCACGCGGCCGAACGGCGAGTTCACGATGCGCAGCAGCGTGAGGATCAGCGCAGCCGCGACCACGAAGACGATGTAGTAAGTCAGTGTCCGTCCGTTGAACTCGAATCCGAACACCTCTTTCGGAATGATCACGGTGCCGGGACGCAGCAGCTCCGGCAGGCGGAAGCTGCGGCCGTCGTCGCCGCCGGTCAGCCACGACAATTGCGAGGCCAGCACCTGAAAGGCTGACGCAACCGCCAGCGTAATCATCGCAAAGAAGATCGCCTGCACCCGCAGCGAGAACAGGCCGATGCAAAGCGCGACGAATCCCGCAAGCGGAAGCCCTATCACGATGCCGGTGGCGACCGCCGACCATGTCGGCCCCATGGCGTAGAGCGCGATCGCAATACCGTAGCTGCCGATGCCATAGAACATCGTATGCGCGAACGACACGGTGCCGGTGTAGCCGAGCAGCAGATCGTAGGATGCCACCAGCAGCGCGAAGATGCAGATCTTGGTGGCGACATTCATCGCCTTGGCGCCGGGAAACAGGAACGGCGCGAGCGCCAGCAGCGTCACGATGACGATGAGCAGGAGGCTGAGAACGCGGCTGCGCGGCGGATCGCCGGAAAGGATCATCATCGATTTGTCACCGGGTAGAGGCCGCGCGGCCGCCACATCAGGATCGCGACCATCAGGAGAATGTTCGAAACCAGTGCGAGCTTCGGGATCAGGAAGCCGCCGTAGTTCGCCACCATGGCGACCAGGATCGCGCCGATAAAACAGCCGCCGATGGAGCCGAGGCCGCCGATGATGATGACGATGAAGATCAGCACCGTGAGTTCGCCGCCGATGGAGGCGTGAACCTCCTCGCGGTAGAGCGCCCACATGATGCCGCCGAGGCCCGCGAGGGCGGAGCCCGTCATGAACACGCCGAGGAACAGCCGCTTGATGCGATAGCCGAGGGCTTCGACCATCTCGCGGTTCTCGACGCCGGCGCGGATCAGCAAGCCAATTTTCGTGCGGTTCAGCACCAGCAGGATAAATCCGAATACGACGAGGCCGACGATCATCGCCAGCACGCGGTATTTGGCAATCGCTATGTCACCGAAGATGAAGGAGCCGCGCAGCGACGCCGGCAGCGGCAGTGGAATGCGCTCCGGTCCCCACAATGCGTAAAGCGCTTGTTCGGCCACGATCAGACCGCCCATGGTGATCAGGATCTGCTTGAGGTGATTGCCGTAGACCGGAAGGATCAGCACGCGCTCGAACACGAGGCCGAGCGCGCCGGACACCGCCATCGCCAGCAGCGCCGCCGGCGCCAGCGCCAGCAGGTTGAGCCACAGCGAGTCGGCCTGGACGTATCCGGCCATCGGCGCCAGCACCAGCGTCGCCACATAGGCACCGACCGCGATGAACGCGCCGTGACCGAAATTCAGGACGTCCATCAGGCCGAATACCAGCGTCAGTCCCGAGGCCATGATGAAGATCATCATGCCCATGGCGAGGCTCGCGATCGTCAGCGTCACCCAGGTGCTGCCTGAGCCGATGAAGGGGATCATGATGAGAGCCAGCACGACGGGCAGCAGCAGCGGGATGAAATCGCGGCTGGCTTGCGGCAGCGGTTCGGAGGAGGTTTGGGTGATGTCCGTCATTGCGAGGAGCCGGGTGAGGAAGAAATGATGTGTGTTCCGTCATGCCGGGGCCTGTCCCGGGCATCCACGTCTTGTTGTCTTGTTGAGAAAACAAGGCGTGGATGGCCGGAATAAATCCGGCCATGACGAACGGGAGATTGCGTTGCGTTGAGACCATGTAGTTCGGAAAACATCACTGATGCGCCTCCAGGCTGAGCCCGAGCAGCTTTTCCTGCAACGCCGTGTCCTTCGCGAGATCGGCCATCGCGCCGCGATGCACGATCTTGCCGTTGTCCATCACCAGCACGCTGTCACCGACCTCCTGCGCCACGCGGAAGTTCTGCTCCACCAGCAGGATGGTCGCGCCGCGCTTTTTCACCTCGCTGAGGCACTCGATCAGATTGACGACGATGGCGGGTGCGAGGCCCTTGGTCGGTTCGTCGATCAGCAGCAGCTTGCGCGGCTCCACGATGGCGCGGGCGATGGAGAGCATCTGCTTTTGCCCGCCTGACAGCGATCCCGCGCGCGACAGCCAGAAGCGTTTCAGCGCGGGAAAGAATCCAAAAATCCATTGCAGCCGTGCGTCGTCGAGCGGCCCTTCACGCGCGGCGAGGATCAGGTTTTCCTTTACCGTCAGATCCGAGAACACGGACATGGTTTCCGGCACGTAACCGACGCCGAGGCTTGCGATGTCGGGCGTGAGCTTCTTTTCCGTGCGCTGGCCTGCGAGCGTGATTGTGCCGGAGGAGGGCGGTGACAGCCCCATGACGGTGCGCAGTGTGGTCGTCTTGCCCGCGCCGTTGCGGCCGAGCAGCATGGTGATCTGGCCTTCGGGAACGGTGAGGTCGACGCCATGCAGGATGTGATACTGCGCGATGTGGGTATGAACGCCGGCAAGGGTCAGCATGTCGCTCATGCGGCGGTCTCTTGCGCATGAACTGCCATGGTTGCGCTTGCTGCGCCCCTCCCCCTTGCGGGGAGGGGTCGGGGGTGGGGGGCCTCACAAAGATTGAGCTTGTGGTTTACCCCCCACCCCAACCCTCCCCCGCAGGGGGGGAGGGAGCCGGGCTGTGTTTGTTGCGCGTGTATTATGAATGTCATGCGGCGGTCTTTCCGGGCGCGATGCCGAGATAGGCTTCCTGCACGATCGGCGAGGCGATCACCTCGGCAGGCTTGCCGTCAGCCACCAGCTGTCCGTTGTGCAGGACGATGATGCGGTCGGCCAGCGATCGCACCACATCCATCTTGTGCTCGACCAGCAGGATGATCTTGCTCTGGTCCTGTTTCAGGCGCGCGATCAGATCGAGCACCACCGGCACCTCGTCGACACTCATGCCCGCGGTCGGTTCATCGAACATGAAGACTTTCGGTTCCAGCGCCATCATCAAGGCGACTTCCAGTTTGCGCTGGTCGCCATGGGAGAGGGCGGCGGCGGCAACCGCGCGGCGGTTGCCGAGCGCGATGCTGTCGAGAATGGCATCGGCGCGCTCGATCAGATCACGGCGCTTCATCCATGGCCGGAGCATCTCGTAATGCACGCCGGAAGCGGCCTGCACGGCGAGGCGGACATTTTCCTCAACGCTCAGGTTCGGAAACAGATTCGTGAGCTGGAAGGCACGGCCAAGTCCCTTGCGGGTGCGCAGCGGCGCGGTCAGGCGGGTGATGTCCTCGCCCGCGAGCAGCACATCGCCGGCGGTGGGGCGGAGCTGCCCGGAGATCAGGTTGAAATAGGTGGTCTTGCCGGCGCCGTTCGGCCCGACGATGGCGGTCAGTTCGCCGGGACGAAATGTGCAACTGACCTTGTTGACGGCGACGTGGCCGCCGAAACGGATGGTCAGGTCGCGGGTCTCAAGGGTGAGGGACATGCAGCCATCATCAAGTTGTCGTCCCCGCGAAAGCGGGGACCCATACTCCCTGAGTATGGTTGTCCTACGGTGGGTTGCAACAATGCTCGGTGGTTATGCGTCCCCGCTTTCGCGGGGACGACATCGAATGCTGAATGGCGTCTGCGCCCAGTCTCCGACCTCTCCCCGCAGGCGGGGAGAGGTTCAGAACCTTACCGCTTGTTCTTGATCGGGATCGTCATGTCCCCGATCTTCAGCTCGCGCACCAGCTCGTTATCGGCCCAGGCGAGGTTCGGATCGACCTTGACCTTGAAGTGATACATGCTTTGCAGCGCCTGATGGTCTTCCTTGCGGAACACCATCTTGCCCTTCGGCGTATCGAACTCCATGCCTTCCATCGCCGCGATCAGCTTCTCGGTGTCGGTCGACTTCGCCTTCTGCACGGCGGTCACCGCCGCCATTGCCGCGGCGAAACCACCCGCTGTGAAGAAGTCCGGCGGCGCATTGAAGCGCTTCTGGTGCTCGGCGACGAGCCAGTCGTTGATCGGGTTTTTCGGAATGGCGTAATAGTAATAGGTGGCGCCTTCCATGCCGGGCAGCCGCTTGTAGGCGGCGAGCGCGGGCAGGATGTTGCCGCCGCTGGACAGCTCGATGCCGTAGCGCTTCGGATCCATGTCCTGGAGCTTGGTCAGCGGATCGCCGCCGCCTGCCCAGATCACCCAGATGATCTTCTTGCCGGGCTTGTCCTTCAGCGCGTCGAACAGGCGCTGACCCGCCGCGGTGAAGTCCGTCGTTCCCGGCGGGACGTATTCTTCCGCAGCCAGGGTCGCGCCGGTCTTTGCAAGCGCTTCCTTGAACGCCGCCACGCCGTCGCGTCCGAAAGCGAAGTCCTGGCCGAGGGTCGCGATGGTCACGCCGGGCTTGCCGATCGCCACCGCGTTCGAGATCGCGTCCTGCGACGAGTTGCGGCCGGTGCGGAAGATGTAGCGATTCCACTTCTCTCCGGTGATGGCGTCGGCGACCGCAGGCTCGACGATCAGGATCTTCTTGTTTTCTTCCGCGACCGGCAGCATCGCAAGTGCGGCGCCCGACGCGGTGGTGCCGATGGCGAGATCGACCTTGTCGTCCTGATAGGCTTCGGCCAGCGCCGCCTTTGCGAGGTCCGGCTTGCCCTGATCGTCCTTGGTGATGAGGACGATCTTGCGGCCGTCGACCATCATGGTGTTCTTGGTGGCGTATTCGAGGCCCATGCGCAGGCCGTTTTCGGTCTGCTTGGCATAGGCTTCCAGCGGCCCGGTCTTGCCGTAGATCAACGCGATCTTGAGATCGTCTGCCGATACCGGTGCTGCGGCCAGTGTGGCCGCGACGCCGGCGAGAATTGCAATTTTACGCATTATTGTCCTCCCCCAATTTTCCTCAAGCGGACCATACATATCCGCGCCGGAATTACCAATTTTTTTGCGGACATTCGCCGCTGGAATAATGAATTATGAGCAGACGTTCGTTGTCACAGTTTGTGACAATGGTCAGTAATGCGGCGGCGGCTCGTGCCCGGGGGCCATGCCCGATTTCATCTCGGCGTCTTCAAGCCGTTCGCGCAGGGTCAGCATCTCCCGGCTCAGGGCGTCGATCTGCTTCCATTGCGCGGTAATGGTTTTGTTCAGGGCCTCGATGGTTTCGTCGAGATACGCGATGCGGATTTCCAGCGCGTCGATGCGCGAGGCGGGCGAGGGGACGTCAGTCATCGGCTTGCTCGCTCATGTCGATCTCGGTGGCATCGGTGTGATCCGCGCCGCCGCCGCGCAAGGCCTGACGTTCGCTCAGCCCATGCCCCAGCGCGACGCGCTGGTCGAACACGAAACACTCGCCGCGCCACAGACTTTGCGCTTCCGGGATATCCTCGAGATATTTCAGGATGCCGCCCTTGAGGTGATAGACCTCCTCGAAACCCTGCGACAGCAGGTACGAACTGGCTTTCTCGCAGCGGATGCCGCCGGTGCAGAACATCGCTATTTTCTTGTGCCGGTTGGGGTCGAGCGTCCGGCCGGCAAAATCCGGAAACTCGCCGAAACGGGTGATCTTCGGATCGAGCGCTCCATCGAACGTACCCATCTCGACCTCGAAGCCGTTGCGGGTATCGAGCAGCAGCACGTCGTCCTGCTTGATGAGCGCGTTCCAGTCAGCGGCATCGACATAGATGCCGACCTTGGTGTTGGGATCGGTCTCCGGGTCGCCGAGCCGCACGATCTCTTTTTTCAATCGGACCTTCATCCGGTTGAACGGCATTTCGCTCGCGCCCGAGAATTTCAGTTCCAGATTGTCGAGGCGGCCATCGAAAAGCGCGCCGTTCTGCAATTGGTTCATCAGGGCATCGATGGAGACCTCGCGGCCCGCGACGGTCCCGTTGATGCCTTCGGCCGCCAGCAGGACGATGCCCTTAATATCCAGCGCTACGCACATGTTGCGCAGTGGTTCCCGAAGCGCCTCAAAATCGGGGAGCGCGATGAACTGATAGAAGGCAGCGACCTTGTATGACATGGCGGGGGTTATATCAGGACCGGGCGGGGCGCAAAAACCGCTATTCGGCCTGGCCGCCGGATTAGATATGACTGTCCTGGTTTGCCGCATTTTGGGGCAAATTTGGCCCCATGGCGGGTGTTGCGTTCCCGCCATGGCGGGCGCGTTAATCTGTGGCCAGATGTCTCCGGGTGCCGCTCCGCAGAAATAATGCGGACTTGCGAACCACCATGCCGGGGAAATCTGCTAGATAAAACGTCGGCTTACCTTCGAATCGGAACCGTCCCGTTGCATCAGATTTCAAAAGAGCCCATTCACAGCGATTCCGGAAAAAAACAATTCAGCATCGCGTTCGGTCTGGAACGGATCGGATTGATCGCGCTGCGTGCGCCGCGCACGGCGGCGGTCATCCTGCTCGCGTTGTGCGTGGTCGCGGTGTTCGGCATCCAGCGCATCAAGATCGACGACTCGCTGAGCCAGTTGTTCCGGTCCGACACGCCTGAATACAAGCAATATGAAGAGGTGACCAAGCGCTTCCCGTCCAGCGAATACGATGTGCTGGTGGTGGTCGAAGGTAAGTCGCTGCTGGAGCGCTCGTCGCTCGAAAAATTGCGCGATCTGGTCACGGACCTGCAACTCGTGGACGGCACGCGCGGCATTATCTCGCTGTTTTCCGCCCGTCAGCCGCCCGAGGGTGGACGGCTGCCCGCGGCACTGTTTCCGCAAACGCTGCCGGAAGGCGCCGCATACGATGCCTTTATCAAGCGTGTAAAGGAAAACGAGGTCATCAAGGGCAAGCTGCTGTCGGAAGATGGCACGCTGGCGCTGATCGTGCTGGCGCTGGACCCGGCGATCGTCGGTAACAAGGGCCTCAACGCCACCATCGGCGAAGTCCGCAAGATCATGAATGAGGATCTTGAGGGCACCGGCCTCAACAGCCAGTTGTCCGGCGTGCCGGTGATGCAGCTTGAAATCCGTAATGCGGTCGAGCGCGACGGCCTGACTTACAACATCGCGGGCATTCTCGCCGGCTGCATCATCGCGATCATTTTCTTCCGCCGCATCTCGTTCATGATCGTCGCGGCGTTTCCGCCGCTGCTCGCGATCCTGCTGTCGATCGGCACGCTGGGCTGGCTCGGTTTCAGCCTCAATATGTTTCTGAACGTGATGACGCCGCTCATCATGGTCATCAGCTTCGCCGACTCGATGCAGCTCACCTTCGCAGCCAGAGATCGTCTGATTGCGGGCGAGGACAAGTTCACGGCCTTCCGTAACGCCGTGCTGGTGGTCGGGCCGGCCTGTGTGCTGACTCACGGCACGGCCGCGCTGTCGTTTCTTGCCTTGCAGTTTTCCGATTCCGACCTGATCCGCACCTTCGGCGAGGCCGGATTGATGGCGACCGTCATCGCACTGCTCGCGGTGTTGTCGCTGGTGCCGGTGTTCGGCGTCCTGCTGGTTCGGAAAGAGAATTTGCTCGCGACCAAGATCAAGGGCGCGGACCGGGGCGTGGAGGCGCTGCGCGCGTTCTGCGCATTTATCGCCAAGCGGATGGTCGGCCGCCCCGGTCTTTTCAGTCTGATCGCGCTGCTCGTGGTCGTCGGTCTCGGCGTTATTTATGCGAGCCTTGAGCCGCGCTATCGCTTGGCCGACCAGGTGCCTGACAAGCAGCAGGCGGTCGAGGCCTCAAGCCGTCTCGACGCGAAGCTGACCGGCGCCAATCCGATCGATGTGCTGATCGAATTCCCGAAGGGCAAGTCGCTCTACGACAAGGAAACGCTCGATACCATCGCAGCCGTCCACTCGATCATCGAGAAGCAGGCGGGTGTCGGCAACGTCTGGTCGATCGAGACACTGCGGCGCTGGCTGGCGGAGAAGGCCGGCCGCTCTGACGTGGCGATCCTGAAAGAATACGTCGACCTGCTGCCGGCCTATCTGGTCAGGCGCTTCATTTCCGAGCAGCAGGATGCGGTCGTGGTGTCGGGGCGCGTGCCCGACCTCGACTCAAGCCAGATCCTGCCGACGGTCGAGAAGCTCGACGCCGCGATGGGAACGGTCCGCAGCGCTCATCCCGGTTACAATATCGCCGTGACCGGCCTGTCCGCCATCGCCGCGCGCAACAGCGCCAGCATGATCGGCAAGCTCAACCACGGTCTGACCATCGAGTTCATTCTGGTCGCGGCCTTTATCGGTCTGGCGTTCCGCTCGGTGGTGGTGATGTTCGCGAGCATCCTGCCCGGCATCTTCCCGGTCGTGCTGTCGGGCACTGTGTTGTGGTTCCTGGGCGAGGGGCTGCAATTCGCCAGTGTGGTCGCGCTGACGGTGTCCTTCGGACTGGGATTGAGTGCGACGATTCACTTCCTCAACCGCTTGCGGCTGGAACAAAAGCCAGGCGTCGACGAGGCGCAGGCGGTCGAGCGCGCCACGGTTCTGGTCGGCCCGGCCTTGATCCTGACCACCGTGGTGCTGGCCTGCGGTCTGGTGGTGACGGTGTTTTCCGATCTGCCGTCGCTGCGGCTGTTTGGATGGCTCAGCGCCTTCGCCATGATCGCGGCATTGATCGCCGATCTCTTCATTTTGCGGCCGACGGCAATGTGGCTCATCAGCACGTCTCACCGCATCAAGGCGGCGTGGGGCAGCAAGTAGATCCCCGGACCGATCCGGATTCCAGACAGAAAAAGCCCGCCGGTGATCGGCGGGCCGTTTCTCTATTTCGAACGCGTGGCGCTTAATTGCTCTTCGCCAGGCTGATGTTCACAGCCCGCAACTCGCCCTTCGAGCTGATGGCGACCGACTGCCGGTTGCCGCGGGTCGTGACATTGAAGGTCGCCGCATAGCCGTTGGTCTGGACCAGTGCGGTGACCTGGCCGTTCGCGATGCTGCCCTCGACAGTGCCGTTGACGCCGCGGCTGGCTTCGCTCCAGGAGCCGGTGATATTGCCGCCGCGCGCCGCGATGTCGCTGGTCAGTTCGAATTTGTAGCTGTCGCTGGCGCAGCGGAGGACCTGATGCAGGTTGTTGCCGCTGCCATCGACGGAGTAGGAGCCTCGGCAGCGGATGCGTTCCGTGCCGCCCTCGGCGATGGTGATGGTGCCGTTGCCCGACCAGTTGCCTGCATAATTGGCAAATGGCGCGGAATCGGCATGCGCAAGCGCCGGGGCCATCAGGAAGGCTGCCGCCAGGGCAGCACCGCGGCAATTGCGAAAAACAAAACGCGAAGCGGGGAAAGACATCTCTCAACACCATCGTTAGCGGGCGATAAGTATTTGTCGCTCATACCACGCTTTGGTTCACTGGAAAATGTGGCGCGATGCACCAAAACGGGAAAATCGCCGTGGTGGGCTCCGTGTAAGTCTTGTGACACTGGCTCGTTCGGCCGATTGAGGCGCTTTTCGGTCATTTCGCGCGTTGCAGCGCAATGATCGGATGTTTGACAGGATTTATCGCCGCGGCGGTAGACAATCTCGTTTTTCGGACTTCTAATCCTCTTCAAGGCCGGCGCGCGGACTGATGGCGAAGCCGCGTCTGTTGCTGCTGGATGAGCCCTCGCTCGGCCTTGCGCCGGTGATCGTGCAGGCGGTATTCCGGATCATCGCCGAAATCCGCCGCGATACGACGGTTTTACTTGTCGAGCAGAATGCGCGAATGGGATTGTCCGTTGCCGATCATGGCTACGTGCTGGAAACGGGCCGCCTCGCTCTGGGCGGCAAACCCGACGAACTGTGGAGCAACGAAGCAATCAGAGCCGCTTACCTAGGCGGCCATAGCAAGGCAGTCTAGTGATCCGGTTCTGACATTCGTAAGATATCATTCGCGGGCACCTTTACGAATGTCAGAACCAAAGGATCACTAGAATTATAAATTTGCTAGTGCCCTTTTGTATCCGACGTTTGCTCGGGGGCGCTGCGAAGTCAGGCAAACGTCGGATACAGGGCACTAGATAAATCATGGTTACAATCAACTCCCAGAAACTCATCGGCTTCGTCGCCGACATCTTTTCGCGCGCGGGCTCCTCGAAGGCCGAGGCCGAGCGCATCGCCACCTATCTCACCACGGCAAATCTCACCGGCCATGACAGCCACGGCGTCATCCGCGTGCCGCAATATGTGAAGTGGGCGAAAGAGGGCGCCATCGTCCCCGATCAGACCATCAAGCTGGTGGTCGACACGCCGTCTATCGCAGTGGTCGATGGCGGCTTCGGCTATGGACAGACAGTGACGCCGCAGGCTGTGAGAGTCGGCATCGGCAAGTGCAAGGCCGTTGGTTTAGCGGCAATGACGCTGAAGAATTCCGGTCATCTCGGCCGTGTCGGCGACTGGGCGGAAATGGCGGCGGCGGAAGGTCTGGTCTCGATCTTTTTCGTCAACGCGGCGGGCTCCGTGCTGGTGGCGCCATATGGCGGCGTCGCGCGCAAACTTTCAACCGCGCCGTATTGCGTCGGCATTCCGCGCCCCGGGCAGGGGCCGGTGGTGCTGGATTTCGCAACCTCGATTGTGGCCGAAGGCAAGGTGATGGTGGCGAGCCGGGGCGGCAAGAAATTGCCGAAGGGTGCGCTGGTCGATCAGGACGGTTCGCTTAGCGAAGATCCACATGTGCTGTATGGGCCGTATGATACCGACGGCCCGCGCATTCACGCGCAGGGCAAGGGCGCGATCCGCGCTTTCGGCGAACACAAGGGTTCGGGCCTCGCGCTGATGTGCGAACTGTTAGGGGGCGCGCTGACCGGCAACGGCGCGACCAAGACCGACCGGCGCTTTTCCAACGGGATGCTGGCAATCTTCATCGATCCGAAGGTTGTCGATCCGGCGCATTTCTTCGACGGCGAAGTCGCGCGCTATATCGCCTATTTCAAGGACAGCAAGCTGGCGCAGGGCCACGACGCGGTTCTGATTCCGGGCGAGCCGGAAGCGGCGACGCGCGCGGAGCGGACCAGAAACGGTGTGCCGCTGACGGAAGAGACCTGGAATTCCATCACGGCAACCGCGCGATCGGTCGGGATCGATGACGCGGCGGTGAAAGCGGCGGAGGGGTAGTGGTCTTGAAAACGGATACATGCTCGCTTGCTTCTTCACCTCTCCCGTGGGGAGAGGGGGCGATCTCGATTGCCTCGGCATCCCATCAGATGCTTAATGTAAACAGGTAGACCGCAAGAGGGCAGCTCATGCATGACCCGCGCCCAAACCAAGCAGCAATAATCAAAACAGAAACGGGAAACGATCGAATGGCAAACAAGGTCAAGGAAATCTGGGCTGCGGGCAAGGTGGTGGTCAACGGCTGGCTCGCCATCCCCTCGGGCTTTTCCGCCGAGGTGATGGCGCAATGCGGATTCGACAGCGTCACCGTCGATATGCAGCACGGCGTGCAGGATTATCAGTCGATGATCCAGTGCTTCCAGGCGATGCAGGCGCATCCGGTCACGCCGATGGTGCGTGTGCCGTGGAATGAGCCCGGCATCATCGGCAAGGTTCTCGATGGCGGCGCCTACGGCGTGATCTGCCCGATGATTAATACCAGGGAAGAGGCCGAACGGTTCGTCGCCGCCGCGAAATATCCGCCGCGCGGCACCCGCAGCAACGGGCCGATCCGCGCCATGATGTACGGTTCCGCCGGCACCTATCAACAGACCGCGAATGAAGAGACGCTCTGCATCCCGATGATCGAGACCAAAACCGCGGTCGAGAACCTCGACTCGATCCTCGATGTGAAAGGCATTGCCGGCGTCTATATCGGGCCGTCCGATCTCGGCTTCTCCTATGGTCTGCATCCGACTCTCGACCGCACCGAGCCGGAGATGATCGCGATCTACGAGAAGGTCGTGAAGGCCTGCGAAAAGCGCGGGATCTTCCCCGGCATCCATTGCAGCGGTCACGCCGGCGCGACGCTGGCGATCCAGCGCGGCTTCAAGCTGGTGACGATCATGAACGACAGCGGCCTGCTCGCGATGTCCGCCAAGAGCCATATCGCGGAGACGCGAAAGAACTCCGGCGGCAAGGCGTGAGGCGCCGGAGCTAGCTGCGTTTCTTCACCTCTCCCCGCATGCGGGGAGAGGTCGCGAGTGAAGCGAGCGGGTGAGGGGCCGCTCTGCACGATCAGCAATTGCTCCTCACCCGGAGACATCGCTACGCTTTGCGCCTTGGGTACTCGGCGCGACGATGTAAAGCTGACTTTGCCACGCTGTTGAAATGCTTCTAATGTACCGCCGCAAATCAATGCTGCGGGAAGCAAGATGACCAAGGGTCTCAAGAAGGGGCTGACCAGTTACGGCGATCCGGGATTTTCGCTGTTCCTGCGCAAGGCCTTCATCAAGGCGATGGGCTATTCCGACGACGCGCTGGAGCGCCCCATTGTCGGCATCACCAACACCTACAGCGATTACAATCCCTGCCACGGCAATGTCCCGCAATTGATCGAGGCGGTGAAGCGCGGAGTGATGCTGGCGGGCGCGATGCCGATGGTGTTTCCGACCATCTCGATCGCCGAGAGTTTTTCGTATCCGACCTCGATGTACCTGCGCAACCTGATGGCGATGGACACCGAGGAGATGATCCGCGCGCAGCCGATGGATGCCATCGTCGTCATTGGTGGTTGCGACAAGACGCTGCCGGCGCAGATCATGGCAGCGGTGAGCGCCGATTTGCCGACCGTCGTCATTCCGGTGGGGCCAATGGTCGTCGGTCATCACAAGGGCGAGGTGCTGGGCGCATGCACGGATTGCCGCCGGATGTGGGGAAAATTCCGCGCGGGCGAAATCGACCAGGCCGAGATCGAGGCCGTCAACGGACGCCTCGCGCCTTCTGTAGGGACGTGTATGGTGATGGGCACCGCCAGCACCATGGCGTGTATCACGGAAGCCTTAGGCCTGTCGCTGCCGATGAGCGCGACGATTCCTGCGCCGCATTCCGAGCGCATACGTTCGGCTGAACTGAGCGGCAGGCGCGCCGCTGAAATGGCAGTGACCGGAGGGCCGCGCCCGAGTGAACTGCTTACGCCGGCTGCTTTCAGAAACGCACAGGTGGTGTTGCAGGCCATTGGCGGCTCCACAAACGGTCTGATTCATCTGACAGCGATCGCCAACCGCACGCCGCATCGCATCGATCTCGCGGCGTTCGATCAGCTCGGGCGCGAGGTGCCAGTGCTGATCGATCTCAAGCCGTCCGGCGCGCATTACATGGAGCACTTTCATCATGCGGGCGGCGTGCCAAAGCTGATGAAGCAACTCGGCGACCTGATCGATCTTGATGCGAAGACCGTCGCAGGCGGTACGCTGCGCGATGTCGTTGCCAATGCGGAGGAAGTGCCGGGACAGGATGCGATCCGTCCGCGCGACAATCCGATCAACCGCGAAGGCGCGATGGCGGTGCTGCACGGCAATCTGGCGCCGCGCGGCGCGGTCATCAAGCAGTCGGCGGCGACGTCGAACCTGCTTCAGCACACCGGGCGTGCGGTGGTGTTCGAGTCGGTCGAGGACATGACGCTCCGCGTCGACGATCCGAACCTGGATGTGAAGGCCGATGACATTCTGGTGCTGCGCAATGCCGGGCCGAAGGGCGCGCCGGGTATGCCGGAGGCCGGCTATCTGCCGATCCCGCAGAAGATCCTGCGCACCGGCGTCAAGGACATGGTGCGGATTTCGGATGCCCGCATGAGCGGTACGGCCTTCGGCACCATCGTGCTGCACATCACGCCGGAGTCGGCTGTGGGCGGCCCGCTGGCGCTGGTGCAGACCGGCGACATGATCCGGCTCGATGTCGCGAAGCGGCGCATTGATCTTCTGGTTGACGAGGTGGAATTGACGCTGCGCCAGCGCGCGCTGCCGAAGCTGTCAACGCCGGACTGGGCGGCGCGCGGCTATGCCCACCTGTTTCATGAGACGATCACGCAGGCCGACGAGGGCTGCGATTTCGATTTCATGCGGCGGGACGGGAAGTAGGGGATTATCTCTCCGTGTCGTCCCGGCGAAGGCCGGGACCCATACTCCCCAGGTTGTCGATGTTGTCGCGATAGCGAGACAACGCTTTCCTTCGCAAATCACAACATCCGGCGGTTATGGGTCCCCGCCTGCGCGGGGACGACATCGCGGCTGGATCGCCCGGGATCGATGTTTCTCGTCATGGCCGGGCTTGTCCCGGCCATCCACGCCTTAAAACGCGTCAAAGAAAAGAAGACGTGGATGCCCGCGACAAGCGCGGGCATGACGTTGAGAGTTCAAGGTTGAACGCTCAATACGTCGCGCGGCCGCCGGAGATATCGAACACGGCGCCGGTGGTGTAGAGACATTCCTCGGACGCCATCCACGCCACGAGGGATGCAAGTTCTTCCACTTTCAGGAAGCGTCCGCGCGGAATCTTCGACAGCATGAAGTCGATGTGCTGCTGCGTCATCTGGTCGAAGATCGCGGTCTTGGCGGCGGCGGGGGTCACCGCGTTGACTGCGATGTCCGTGCCCGCCAGTTCCTTGCCGAGCGATTTGGTCAGCGCGATCACGCCGGCTTTTGACGCGGAATAGTGCGAGGCATTCGGATTGCCCTCCTTGCCGGCGATGGAGGCGATATTCACGATCCGCCCGTAGTTCTGCTTCATCATCACGGGAACGATAGCATGGCAGCAGATGAAGGGCCCATCGAGGTTGATCTTCATGACCTGACGCCATTCGTCGTAGGACAGGTCGGCGACGGTCTTGTTGACGCCGGCGATGCCCGCGTTGTTCACCAGAATGTCGATGCGGCCGAACGCCTTCAGCGTTGCGTCGCGCGCGGCTTCAACCGCGGCAGGATCGGTGACGTCGACCTTGAGCACGGTCACCGCGGCGCCGATCTCTTTTGCGGTCTTCTCCGCCAGCGCCTGGTCGAAGTCCCAGATCGCGACCTTGGCGCCGGAAGCGGCGAAGCGTTCGGTGATGGCGCGGCCGAAACCCTGCGCGCCGCCGGTGACGACGGCGAACCGTCCGCTCAGATCGATCTTGTTCAAGGCATTTCTCCCGATTTCTGTTTCGTCATCCTTCGAGGCTCGCGCCAGGTGCGCTCGCACCTCAGGATGACGGGTGCTGTATGTATCTCTCTTTCCGTCACCCTGAGGTGCCGACGCGAAGCGGCGGCCTCGAAGGGCGACGGCAAACCGTTAGAGCGTCCAGCCGCCGTCGATGATGTGGGCGACGCCGGTGGTGAAGGCGCTTTCGTCGCTGGCGAGATAGAGCGCGAGCGAGGCGATTTCGTCGGCGGTGCCGAGCCGTCCCATCGGCTGGCGGCTGACGAACATTTCGCGCCCGCCCGCGCCGAGCGCGGCGGCCCGGCCGAGCATCGATGGCGTCTCGATGGTGCCGGGACAAATGCTGTTGCAGCGGATGCCCCTGGTGATGAAATCGGCCGCGACGGCGCGGGTCAGCGCCGCGACGGCAGCCTTTGTGGCGCTGTAGACGTAGCGGTTGGGCGCGGCCTTGAACACGCCGGCAGCCGAGGCGATGTTGACGATCGACCCGCCGCCGCCTTCGAGCATCAGGGGCAGGAAAGCGCGGATCGTCCGGTGCATCGACTTGACGTTGAGGTCGAACGAAAAGTCCCAGTCGGCGTCGGAACAATCCAGCGCGGTGCCGTTGTGAACGAAGCCGGCGGCATTGAGCAGGATGTCGACCTTGCCGACCTTTCTGGCCATGGCTTCGACCGCCGCCGTATCGCGCACATCGAGTTTGTGCGTTTCCGCCACGCCGTCCCTGGCGAGCGCGGCCAGTCCCTTGTCGTCGATGTCGGTGGCGATCACGGTCGCGCCTTCGCGCGCGAAGGCGAGGGCGCAGGCGCGGCCGATGCCCGCCGCGCCCGCCGTCACGAACGCGCGTTTGCCCTTCAGTCGATCAGCCATGGGATGTTTCCTGTCGTCGATTGTTTTCGTTGACCCCCACCCCGGCGCTTCGCACCGACCCTCCCCGCAAGGGGGAGGGAGAAGGGAGCGTAAAGCGCGAACGGCAAGTACCAATCCCTCCCCTGAATGGGGAGGTTGGCTGGCTGCAAGCCAGCCGGGTGGGGTGATCTTCGATGCCTTTGTTCATTTCGAGCGGAGCATGGCCTCAGTGATTATCCCGCGCGACACCGAAAGTGCCGGCGATATTGCGATAGCGGGTTGCGAGTTCGAGACACGCGCCGGTGGCCTGCTGGCCGACCGTGTTGCGGTAAAGCTCCTGCCACGGCGTCTGGTTTTTCGGATAAGGGAAGCCGCCCCCGGCCATCAGGTCTGAATGGCGCTGCTTCACTTCGGCATCCGAGATCAGGATGTTCGCTTCGCCCTTGTTAAGGTCGATGCGCACGCGGTCGCCAGTCCTGAGGATCGCAAGCCCGCCGTTGGCGGCCGCTTCCGGTGAGGCATTGAGGATCGATGGCGAGCCCGAAGTGCCGGATTGCCGTCCGTCGCCGATACAGGGTAGGGACGTGATGCCCCTCTTGATGAGGGCAGCAGGCGGCTGCATGTTCACGACTTCGGCACCGCCGGGATAGCCGATTGGTCCGGTGCCGCGCACGAACAGCATGCAGTTCTCGTCGATGTTCAGGGACGCATCATCGATGCGATGGTGATAGTCCTCCGGTCCCTCGAACACGATGGCGCGGCCTTCGAAGGCTTCGGGGTCTTTCGGGTTGGACAGATAGCGGTCACGGAATTCCTTCGAGATCACGCTGGTCTTCATGATCGCCGAATCGAACAGGTTGCCGCGCAGAACGAGGAAGCCGGCGTCCTTCACCAGCGGCCTGTCGTAGGTGCGGATCACGTCGCTGTCCGGCGCGGGCGCGGCCTTGCAGTTCTCGCCCATGGTCTTGCCGTTGACGGTGAGCGCGTCCTCGTGGATGCGCTTGTGTTTCATCAGTTCGCGCACAACGGAGGGAACGCCGCCAGCGCGGTGATATTCCTCGCCGAGGTAAAAGCCCGCGGGCTGCATGTTGACGAGCAGTGGCACGTCATGACCGATCGTCTGCCAGTCCTCGATGGAGAGATCGACGCCGATGTGACGGGCCAGCGCGTTGATGTGAATCGGAGCATTGGTGGAGCCGCCGATCGCCGAGTTGACCACGATGCAGTTCTCAAACGCCTTCCGGGTCAGGAAGTCGGAGGGCTTGAGATCCTCCCACACCATTTCGACGGCGCGCTTGCCGGTCTCGTAGGCGATCTGGCCGCGCTCGCGGTAGGGCGCCGGAATCGCGGCGCAGCCGGGCAGCGAGAACCCGAGCGCCTCGGCGAGAGAATTCATGGTCGAGGCGGTGCCCATGGTGTTGCAGTGTCCGACGGACGGCGCCGAAGACGCCACGATCTCCATGAACTCGTCATAATCGATCTTGCCGGCCGCCATTTCCTCGCGCGATTTCCAGACCACGGTGCCGGAGCCGGTCCGCTCGCCATTGAACCAGCCGTTCAGCATTGGCCCGCCCGAGAGTACGATGGCGGGAATGTTGACTGTCGCCGCCGCCATCATGCAGGCGGGCGTTGTCTTGTCGCATCCGGTGGTCAGCACCACGCCGTCGAGCGGATAGCCGAACAGGACTTCGACCAGGCCGAGATAGGCAAGGTTACGGTCCAGCGCCGCGGTTGGCCGCTTGCCCGTTTCCTGAATGGGGTGGGTCGGAAATTCCATCGCGATGCCGCCGGCCTCACGGATGCCCTCGCGCACGCGCTGCGCGAGCTCGATATGATGGCGGTTGCAGGGCGACAGATCGTTGCCGGTCTGGGCGATGCCGATGATCGGCTTGCAGGATTGCAGTTCGTGCCGCGTCAGCCCGTAATTCAGATACCGCTCGAGATAGAGGGCCGTCATTCCCGGATTATCGGGATTGTCGAACCAGAGCTGGGACCGCAGTTTGCGCTTTCCGCCGTTTTTTGTTGCGGCGTTATCGTCATTTCTTTTCACAAGATTTCTCCCGCACTGCACACATCGATGTGTCGGCGCCGGTAATGTTTGCATGTCGACGCGGCATCTGCAACGCTCGCGGCTCAAACATCCGATCTTTGGGACAAAGCCGAAAATCTCTGCTAAGACCTCCGTCCAATAGCAAGAACGGGTAAACCGCAGAGAATACGTTCGGCAAACTTCCGGGCATCGAAGTTCAGAAAAACAGAGCAGCGACGGCTTCCGCCGGACGACGCCGGGACGACAGGGAGAAGAGTTTATGGCGTCTGTACATATTCACGACGTGCGAAAATCGTTTGGCGGATTTGAAGTCCTGCACGGCGTGACGGTTCCGATCGAGGATGGACAGTTTGTCGTTCTGGTCGGCCCTTCAGGCTGCGGCAAATCGACCTTGCTGCGGATGCTGGCGGGTCTGGAAAACATCACCTCGGGAACGATCTCGATCGGCGACCGCGTGGTCAATGACGTGCAACCGAAGGAACGGGACATCGCCATGGTGTTCCAGAACTACGCGCTCTATCCGCATATGACAGTCGCCAGGAACATGGGCTTCTCGCTCAAGCTGCGTGACGCTCCGCAGAATGAGATCGACAAGCTTGTGCATCGTGCCGCCGACATTCTCGCGTTGACGCCGCTGCTTGACCGCTACCCGCGTCAGTTGTCCGGAGGTCAGCGCCAGCGCGTCGCCATGGGCCGGGCCATTGTGCGCGATCCCCAGGTATTTTTGTTCGACGAGCCGCTGTCCAATCTGGACGCCAAGCTGCGCGTCGCAATGCGCACCGAGATCAAGGAACTGCATCAGCGGCTCAAGACGACCACGGTTTACGTCACCCACGACCAGATCGAGGCGATGACCATGGCCGACAAGATCGTTGTCATGCACGACGGCATCGTCGAACAGATGGGATCGCCGCTCGAACTCTACGATCATCCGGATAACAAGTTTGTCGCGGGATTCATCGGCTCGCCGGCGATGAATTTCCTCGACGGCAAGCTGGTCGGCAGCAATACCCCGCATGTCGAGACGGCGAACGGCGCGAAACTGCCGCTGGCGGCGTCGCGCACCGGCCTCGACGGCAAGCCGGTGACTTACGGCATTCGTCCCGAGCATCTCGAATTCGCCGACGATGGAATCGAAGCCGACGTCATCGTGGTCGAGCCGACGGGATCGGAAACCCAGATCGTCGCGCGCATCGGCCAGCAGGATCTGATCGCCGTTATTCGCGATCGCCGTCCGGTGAAGCCGGGTGACAAGGTCAGGCTGCGGCCGAACCCGGCCGCGGCGCATGTCTTCGACAGGGAGACCGGAAAGCGTCTTATCAACTAGCAAGCGCGTTGCATTAAAATCATAGCCAATAGCCGGCCGGGACAACCAAGAGTCGGTACAACAGGGAGAAGCTGACTATGACTACCTTCACACCAGATCGCCGTTCGCTTCTGAAAGGCGGCGCGTCCGTGCTCGCGGGCGCCGCGACCGTGTCCGCCGATCAGTTGCTTGGTTTCGCCAAGGCCTGGGCGCAGACCACCCAGTGGAAACCGGAAAAGGGCGCCAAGATCAACCTGCTGCGCTGGAAGCGGTTCGTGGAGGCCGAAGACGTCGCCTTCATGAACATCATTGCAGCCTTTACCAAGGCCACTGGTGTTGAAGTCAATGTTTCCAATGAATCCTACGACGATCTTCAGCCCAAGGCTTCGGTCGCGGCCAACACCGGGCAGGGCCTCGACATGGTGTGGGGCCTGTATTCGCTGCCGCATCTTTTGCCGACGAAGTGCGTCGACGTCACGGATGTCGCCGATTATCTCGGCAAGAAGTATGGCGGCTGGGCCGAGTCCGCGAATGCCTATGGCAAGGACAAGAACGGCAAGTGGATCGGCATCCCGGTCGCCTGCACCGGCGCGCTGATGAACTACCGCATCAGTTCGATGGAAAAAGCCGGATTCAAGGAGTTCCCGAAGGATACGGCGGGCTTCCTCGAACTGTGCAAGGCGCTGAGCAAGAACGGAACCCCGGCGGGCATGGCGCTCGGCCACGCCTCGGGCGACGGCAACACCTGGCTGCACTGGGCGCTCTGGACCCACGGCGGATATCTCGTCGACAAGAATGACAAGGTCATCATCAATTCGCCGGAAACCGCGAAAGCGCTTGAGTACGTCAAGGAGCTTTACGGGACGTTCATCCCCGGCACCGCGTCGTGGAACGACTCGTCGAACAACAAGGCATTCCTCGCCGGTCAGTTGCACGTCACCTGTAACGGAATTTCGGTCTACGTGACCGCCAAGCGCGAGAACAAGGCAATCGCCGAAGACATGAACCATGCCTATATGCCGATCGGGCCGGCCGGCAAGCCGACCGAACTGCATCTGCCTTTCACGATGCTGACCTTCAACTTCACGAAGTTCCCGCAGGCGTGCAAGGCGCTGACCGCGTTCATGATGGAGGCCGATCAGTTCAATCCATGGCTGACCTCGGCATCGGGTTATCTGTCACCGTTCCTCAACAGCTACGACAACAACCCGGTCTGGACGTCCGATCCGAAGAATACCGTGTATCGCGACGTCGCCAAGCGCACGTTGACGCCCGGCGGCCTCGGCTCGCTTGGCGAAAACGCGGCATCGGCGATCGCCGACTTTGTCGTCGTCGACATGTTCGCGAATTATTGCACCGGACGCGAGGATTTGAAGGGTTCGATCGCCTTCGCCGAACGTCAGGCCAAGCGGCTTTACCGCTGATAAATTGACATCGCCGGCGCGGAACGTTCGCGCCGGCGCTTTATCGATCAACCATCCGCGTATTCTCTCCGCAAGACTGGTTTCCACTTTTGCGGAATGCGCGACAAGGGTTCGGAACCATGACCACGATTCCAGCAGCCGTCTCCACCAAGCCGTATGTCAGTTCGCTGTCGGCCTGGCAGCGCATCGTGACGAATCGCAACTGGATCGCGCTCTGGTTCATGCTGCCCGCGGCGGGCTTCCTGATCCTGTTTCTGGCTTATCCACTCGGCCTCGGCGTGTGGATGAGTTTCACCGACGTGCGCATCGGCCGCCCGGGACAGTTCATCGGTGTCGAGAATTATCAATGGCTGTGGGAAGACGGCGTCTTCTGGCTGTCGGTGTTCAACACGCTTGTTTACACGATCGTCGCCAGCGCCATCAAATTCGCGCTCGGACTTTATCTCGCGCTGCTGCTCAACCGCAGCATGCCGTTCAAGGCGCTGATCCGCGCCGCGGTCTTGATCCCGTTCATCGTGCCGACCGTTTTGTCGGCGATTGCGTTCTGGTGGATCTACGACTCGCAATTCTCGATCATCTCGTGGTCGCTGACCAAGATGGGATTGATCCATCAGAACATCAATTTCCTGGGTGACTCCACCTGGGCGCGTGTGAGCGTCATCATCGCCAACATCTGGCGCGGCGTGCCGTTCGTCGCCATTACATTGCTCGCGGGTTTGCAGACGGTGTCGCCGTCTCTCTATGAAGCCGCGACGCTCGACGGCGCGACCAACTGGCAGCGATTCCGCTACATCACCTATCCGCTGCTGACGCCGATCATCGCGGTGGTCATGACGTTCTCGGTGCTGTTCACCTTCACCGATTTCCAGCTGATCTGGGCGCTGACGCGCGGCGGCCCGGTCAACGCCACGCATCTGATGGCGACGCTGAGCTATCAGCGCGGCATTCTGAGCGGCCGGTTGGGCGAGGGCGCGGCGATTGCAACCGCCATGATTCCGTTCCTGCTCGCGGCCATCACCATCTCGTGGTTCGGCATGCAGCGGCGTAAATGGCAGCAGGGGTCCGACAATGACTGATCTTGTCGCGCCGCTAAAGGCTTTGGTTTTGCGCGAACGGAGCACGCCTCACGCACGCATGGCGCAAATGGCAGCAAGGATCTGACAATGACCGATCACGCAGCACATCCGCCAGCCGCAGCGGCAACGCAGTCGCCGACCGACAACAGCGAGGGCATGAGCTATCTCGAGACGCTGCCCCGTAAGATCGTGACGCTCTACGTTCCGCTGTTCATCATGGTCGTCATCCTGCTGTTTCCGTTTTACTGGATGGCGCTGACATCGATCAAACCCGATGAACAGCTGATCGATATGGAGACTTTCAACCCGTTCTGGGTTGTGAAGCCGACCCTGAAGCACATCGAGAAGCTGCTGTTCGAGACACAGTATCCGCGCTGGCTGTGGAACACGATGTATGTCGCGGCCGCGGCAACATTCATCTCGATCGTCGCCAGCGTTCTGGCGGCCTACGCCATTGTTCGCCTCCGGTTCAAGGGCGCCAATGTCGTCAGCGCGTCGATCTTTCTGGCCTATCTGATCCCGCCGTCGATCCTGTTCATTCCGCTGGCCTCGGTGATCCATTCCTACGGACTGTTCGACTCGCCGCTGTCGCTGATCCTGGTCTATCCGACGCTGCTGATCCCGTTCTCGACCTGGCTGCTGATGGGATACTTCAAGACCATTCCCTATGAGCTCGAGGAATGCGCTCTGATCGATGGCGCCAGCCGTTGGCAGATTTTGACCAAGATCGTGCTGCCGCTCGCGGTGCCGGGCCTGATCTCGGCTTTCATCTTCTCGTTCACGCTGTGCTGGAACGAGTTCATCTACGCGCTGACGTTTCTGTCCTCGACGCAGAACAAGACGGTCCCCGTCGCCATCGTGAATGAGTTCGTCGACGGCGATATCTACAAATGGGGATCGCTGATGGCGGGCGCGCTTGTCGGTTCGCTGCCGCTGGTCATTCTCTACGCGTTCTTCGTGGAACACTACGTGTCCGCGATGACCGGCGCGGTCAAGGAATAGCCGCTTATCTTGAGATCGCCATGCCCGCGCTTGTCGCGGGCATCCGCGTCTTGAGAAGAGCAATGATAAGGACGTGGATGGCCGGGACGAGCCCGGCCATGACGAAAGTGGAGATGGACTTTGCATATTCTGGTTCTCGGCGCGGCCGGCATGGTCGGGCGCAAACTTGTCGATCGGCTGTTGCGCGACGGCAGGCTTGGCAAATCCGACATCACGCGCATGACCTTGCAGGATGTCGTCGCTCCGGCAAAGCCGAACACCTCCATTCCCGTCGAGACAGTGACCTGCAACATCGCGGATCAGGCCGCGGTGGCGAAACTGGTGGCGGCAAAGCCGGATGTGATCTTTCACCTTGCTGCCATCGTCTCGGGCGAGGCCGAGGCCGATTTCGACAAGGGCTATCGCATCAATCTCGACGGTACGCGCTATCTGATCGATGCTATCCGCGCCATCGGCGGCGGCTACAAGCCGCGCGTGGTGTTCACGTCGTCGATCGCGGTATTCGGCGCCCCGTTCCCGGATAAAATCGGTGACGAGTTCTTCACGACTCCGCTGACGAGCTACGGCACCCAGAAGGCGATCGGCGAGCTTCTGGTTTCCGATTACTCCCGTAAGGGCCTGCTCGACGGCGTCAGCATCCGTCTGCCGACCATTTGCGTGCGGCCCGGATTGCCGAACAAGGCGGCGTCGGGCTTCTTCTCCAACATCATCCGCGAACCGCTGGCCGGCAAGGAAGCGGTTCTTCCTGTCTCCGAAGACGTGCGCCACTGGCACGCGTCGCCACGTTCGGCGGTCGGCTTCCTGCTGCACGCGGGGACCATGGACACCGGCACCATCGGCCCGCGCCGGGCACTCAGCATGCCGGGGCTCTCGGTGACGGTTGGCGAGCAGATCGCCGCGCTGACGCGCGTGGCAGGATCAAGCGTGACCGCGCGGATCAAGCGCGAGCCCGATCCGACCATCGTCGGCATCGTGGCCGGCTGGCCGCGCGATTTCGTCACCGACCGCGCGCTCAAGCTCGGTTTCACCACGGCCGAAAAGACCTTCGATGACATCATCCGCATTCACATCGAAGACGAACTCGACGGTTCATTTGTGTCCTGACAGAACGCCGGTGCAGCGATGACGACAGTCGCCTGCATTGGCGAGTGCATGATCGAACTTTCGCAGGGCGCCGGTCATCAGCTGACGCGTGGTTACGGCGGCGATACGCTGAACACGGCGGTGTATCTGGCGCGTCTTGGTGTGAGCGTGGACTACGTGACCGCGCTCGGCACTGATCCGTTCAGCGACGAGATGGCCGAAGCCTGGAAGGGCGAGGGCGTTGGCACAGCGCATGTCGCGCGCGTGGAAGGCA
This sequence comes from Afipia sp. MLSD5-FHT05B12, assembly GCF_058793355.1. Lineage (NCBI taxonomy): Bacteria > Pseudomonadati > Pseudomonadota > Alphaproteobacteria > Hyphomicrobiales > Nitrobacteraceae > Afipia > Afipia sp. MLSD5-FHT05B12. The sequence continues at coordinate 247,598 of NZ_JBXAFS010000005.1, read as the reverse complement.
AGCTGCCGGGCCTCTATGTTATCCGGACCAGCGAGACCGGGGAGCGATCGTTTTACTACTGGCGCGAGAACGCCGCGGCGCGGATGCTGCTCGATTTGCCGCAGACCGATGCAATCCTGGCGGCGCTGGCGGGCTATGAGCTGATCTATCTCTCAGGTGTCACGCTGTCGCTCTATAGCCCCGATGGCCGCCAGCGGCTGATCGATGCGCTCAGGAAAGCGCGCGGGGGCTCGGCCCGCGTCGCATTCGATACCAATTTCCGTGTGCAGGGCTGGCCGGTGCTGGATACCGCACGTCAGGTCTATCGCGACATCCTTGCTGTCGCGGATATCGTTCTGGCATCCGTCGACGATCTCACGCCGTTGTTCGGAGCGCGCATGCATGGCGAACTGATCGATCGCATGGCCGCGCGCGAGGTGGTTCTGAAACTTGCAACGCCGGGCAGTGTTGTCAGGCATGATGGCGTGGAGCGCACCGTGAAGGCGGAACCGGTCGGCAGGGTGGTGGACACCACGGCGGCGGGTGACAGTTTCGCGGCGGCCTACCTCGCGGCGCGGCTGAACGGAGCAACGCCGGTTGAGGCGGCGCGGGCCGGGCATCGTCTGGCGGGCGTGGTGATCGGCCATCGTGGCGCGATCATTCCCCGCGCCGCGATGTCATCCGGGACAGTCAACGCGGAGCGATCGTCATGACCGGCATGTCGGGCTTTGAGAGGCAGGCCGCCCTGGAGAAGATCCTGATCCCGGCGCGCATCATTCCGGTGCTGACCATTGAGCGTGTTGAGGATGGCGTGCCGCTGGCGCGCGCGCTGGTGGCGGGCGGTGTGAAGACGCTCGAAATTACATTCCGCACAGAGGCGGCGGCCGATGCCGCCAGGGCGATTATTGCCGAGGTCCCGGAGGCCGTTGTCGGGATTGGCACCGTCCTCAACGCGGACGACCTGTGCCGCGCGCAGGCCCTTGGCGCGCGGTTCGCGGTCAGTCCCGGCGCGACGCCGGAGCTGCTCGACGCCGCGGCGGCGAGCGATCTGCCGTTGCTGCCCGGCGTCGCCACGGCATCCGAGGTGATGCAGGCGCGGGCGAGGGGATTCGATCTGCTGAAATTCTTTCCCGCCGAGCAATCCGGCGGCATTCCGATGCTGCGCGCTCTGGCCGGACCGTTCCCCCATACGCGATTCTGCCCGACCGGCGGCGTCGGCGCCGCCAACGCCGCGACGTGGCTGGCCGAGCCGAATGTGATCGCAGTTGGCGGGTCGTGGCTATGCCCGGCACCCGACGTCAAGGCGGGGAACTGGGAAGTCATCACCGGCCGCTGTATCGACGCAATGAAATCGCTGCGGCGGAGGTAGTCCGTTTTCACCTCTCCCCGTTTACGGGGCTACGGCCACTCTCGATGTCGTCCCCGCGAAAGCGGGGACGACATCATATGTGTGGGGCCTTAATTCGGAAAACCTGAGTCCGGCGAACGGGTTACGATTCAGATCGTGGACCGAGGTTGAATCTCGACATCACGTTTTGCGTGAAGGCGAGAAAAGCCGCTTAAGCGACTCTTCCGACTCTCAAAATCCCATCGCCGCGCCGTCGCTGCGGGGATCGGTGGCGCCCTCGAACACTCCATCAGCGTGACGCACGACAGCGCCCGCATGGCCCATGGTCGAGGTGAAAGCCGGAAGGATCTCGATGTCATGGCCGGCGTCGCGCATCGCCTGCACCACCGCCGGTTCGAAACGGTCTTCCAGCTTCAGCGTCACCGTGGCGTCGCCCCATGTCTTGCCGAGCAGCCAGCGCGGCGCGGTGATCGCAGCCTGCAGGCCCTGACCGTACATGGCGTAGCGGCTGAACACGGCAGACTGGCTCTGCGGCTGACCTTCGCCGCCCATGTTGCCGTAGACCATGCGGCGTCCGTCGTTGAACAGCGCCATCGCCGGGTTGAGGGTGTGGAAGGGTTTGCGGCCGGGGCGCAGCGCGCGGGGGCCGTCGCCGCCAAGCAGGAAGCTCGAGCCGCGGTTCTGCCAGACGATACCGGAATTCTCCAGTACGCAGCCGGAGCCGAATTCGAAGTAGATGCTCTGGATGAAGCTGACGGCAGTGCCATTCTTGTCGATAGCGCCCAGCCAGACGGTATCGCCCGGATTGGCGGGCACCGGCCATGGCAGCGCACGCCTGGAGTTGATGTTGGCGGCCAGCCCGTCGAGGATGCTGGAGGTCAGGTGGTGTTCGGCTTGCTCCGTCATATAGGCCGGATCGCCGACGATGCGGTCACGCACCAGAAACGCCTGCTTGGTGGCTTCCACGATGCCGTGAAGATATTCGAAGGTTTCAGCTTTCTTGACGCCGAGCCGCTCGAAGATCGCGAGGATCATCAGCGAGGCAAGACCCTGCGTTGGTGGTGGGAAATTATAAAGCGTCGCATCCCTGACCGCGACCGACAGCGCCTTGCGGCGCTGTGCCTTCTGTGCCGCGAGATCGGCAAGCGTCACCGGCGAGCCGCACCGTGCTAGATCCGCGGCGATCTCCTTCGCCAGTGCGCCGGTGTAGAAATCCATCGGACCATGCTGGCCGAGCCGCTTCAGTGTCGCGCCGAGCGCGGGCAGCTTCATCAACTGGCCTTCCTTCGGCAGCTTGCCGCCGAACAGGAACGTATCGACAAAGCCCGGCGAGTCCTTCAACTCGGACAGCTTGGTCTCGGTCAGCTCCTGCTGTGTCGCGGTCACGGCAAAGCCGTTCTCGGCGGACCACACGGCGTCTTCGACAAGCCGCGACAGCGGAAGCTTTCCGCCCATCTCGTTGTTGATCGCAATCACCTCGGCCCAGCCGGATAACGTGCCCGCGACAGTATTGGCGGCGAGGGGACCACGCGAGGGAATCGCGGAGAGGCCTTTGCTCTTGTAGAAGTCCACCGTCGCGGCCTGTGCCGCCGCGCCGCAGCCATCGACCGCAATCGGCGGCTTCCCGCCTGCGGAAATCAGCCAGAAGCCATCGCCGCCGATCGAATTCATGTGCGGATAGACCACCGGCAGGCTCGCGGCCATGGCGAGCGTTGCCTCGATGGCGTTGCCGCCTTCGCGCAGCACGCGCAGTCCGGCTTCGCTGGCGAGATGATGGGGCGATGTCACCATGCCACGGAGGGAGCGGGGCGTGTTCAGCATTGATCGAATTCCGTTTGAATGCAGGAGAAGCAACAAGAAGTAGCGACGAACTTGCCCTGTCTATGCGAAAATCCGGCCGCTGACAAAACGCAAAATGCCCGGCTTTCACCGGGCATTTTGGAGTGAATGAACTGCGAATCCTATTCAGCCGGGGCAGCAAGAGCTGTGCCGGGTACTGTGTGTCCGAACCATGCCATTCGCCATGGCTTCAAAACGAACAGGGCGAGCAGGCCGGTCAGCACATCCATGACGATGATCAGGCCGAAGACCGGCATCCAGCTTCCGGTGGATTCCCGGATCATCGCCGCGACGGGACCGCCGAGCACCGAACCGATGCCTTGCGCCATGTAGAGGAAGCCGTAATTCGTGGTGGCGTTCCTGGTGCCGAAGGTATCGGTCAGGGTGGAGGGAAACAGCGAGAAGATCTCACCCCATCCGAAGAACACGACGCCCGACAGCAGCACAAACACCAGTGCGTTGTCGCGAAAGGCGACCATCAGCGCAATGGCGATGCCCTCGAAGATGAAGGCGAGGCCCATCGTATTCTCGCGCCCGATCCGGTCCGACACCCAGCCGAAGAACGGCCGGGTCAGACCGTTGGTGATGCGGTCGATGGTGAGCGCCAGCGGCAATGCCGCCAGACCCCAGACCATCACATTGGCGACGCCGAAATCCTTGGTGAAGTTCGCGAACTGCGAAATCACCATCAGCCCGCCGGTGGACATCATCGTCATCATGATGAACATCAGCCAGAAGATCGGTGTCTTCAGCATTTGCTTTGGTTCGTAATCGACCGCCGAGGTCGCGACCTTGATCGAGGTCGCCGCCGCAGCGGTCTCGCCGGCTTTGGGATTGCGCAAACCGAGCGCGGCCAAAAGGCCAACGGCGCCGAGAATGATGCCGAAGGTGATCAGCGTCGACTGATAGGTCGAACTCTTCAGCATAGCATCGATAGGGAATGTGGTGAGGATCGCGCCGAAGCCATATCCGGCAGCCACCATTCCCGTGGCGAAGCCGCGCCGATCGGGAAACCAGCGCACCATCAGCCCGACGATGCCGATATAAACGATGCCGGTGCCGATGCCGCAAAACAAGCCATAGGTTGCATAAAGCGCGGTCAGCGATGTTGCGTAGGCCGAGAGTACCCAGCCCAGTCCGCTCAGAACAGTGCCCGCGGCGATCAGGAGCTTTGGTCCGAAACGATCGATCAGCCAGCCCTGCGCCGGCGATAGCCACGTTTGCAGGACGATCAGTAGCGAGAAGGTGATCTGGATCGCGGGAAGCGTTGCGCCCGTTGTAGTCTGGAAGGATTTGACGAACAGCGTCCAGACGTATTGCGGGCTGGAGATCGCCATCATCGCGATGACGCCCAGCAGCAGTTGAATCCAGCGCGCGTTGCTTGTCTTTAAATCGGTCGTGAGGCTCATGCCTGTTTTCTCCATCTGATGGAGAAAACACAGCAATGTACGTGCCACCTACTTCATTTGCGTTATGCGTTTATGAGGTGGTGGCACATACATTTTGAACGGAATGAAACTTTAGTTGAAGTGTTCGTTACACCTTCACCATTCGCTTGCCGCGATTTTCGCCGGCGAGAAGTCCGATCAGCGCCTTCGGTGTGTTTTCCAGGCCGTTGATGATGTCTTCCTGCACTTTTATCTTGCCAGCCTTCACCCACGACTGGAGATCGGCCATCGCGGCGTCGCGCTGGTCGTTGAAGTCGGTGAAGATGAAGCCCTGCACGGTCAGGCGCTTGACGACGATCAACCCCGGCACGCCGCGTGGACCATGCGCGGGAGGTGCGCCGTCATAGGCCGAGACGGCGCCGCAGCACGAGATGCGGCCGTGCTGGTTCATCAGTGGCAGGCAGGCCTCGAAAATGTCGCCGCCGACATTGTCGAAGTAAACGTCGATGCCGTTCGGTGCAGCCGCTTTCAGCGCCTTGAACACGGGCTCGGACTTGTAATCCACCGCCGCATCGAAGCCGAGCTCCGAGACCAGCCAGTCGCACTTCTCCTTGCCGCCGGCGATGCCGACGACGCGGCAGCCCTTGATCTTGGCGATCTGGCCGACGAAGGAGCCGACCGATCCTGCGGCAGCGGACACCACGACGGTTTCGCCTGCCTTCGGCTTGCCGACGTTGAGCAGGCCGAAATAGGCCGTGAGACCCGCCACACCATACACACTCAACAGATTCGTGATCGGGTCGATGCGCGGTACTTTGACGAGATGCTTTGCGCGCACCGCGGCGTAGTCCTGCCAGCCGGTATCGCCAAACACCAGATCGCCGGGGGCGAAGCCCGGCGCGTTGGATTTCACCACTTCGGCGATCGCGCCGCCCGCCATCACGGTATTGGCCTCGACGGCTGCGCGGTAGGTCGCGCCCTGCATCCATGCGCGGTTGGCGGCATCGAGCGAGATGTAAAGCACCCGCAGCAAAACCTCGCCGTCCTTCGGCTCGGGAATGGCGGATTCCGCCATCTTGAAATTCTGCGGCAGCAGTTTGCCGGTGGGCTTTTCGACCAGCAGGATCTGGCGATTGGTTTGTGTCATGGGGCACTCCTCCGCAGGGCTTGTGTCTTTTTTGGACGGCGACGATAGCAGCCTTTGATCCAGGATTGGAACCGGACGGAACCAGACCGCCGAGACGGCGTTGTTCCGGGAATGGTCCGCAGCTTGCTTATCCGAATATGGCTGCGCTGAGCGTGGGTCTGCCTCCTCGGAAGCGCCCTAATCTCACCGAAATTATGGCCCGTTCTTAACGCAACTGCACATCTCGAGAGCAGGGGGCCTGATGAGAGACGTGGTAAGTCCTTCCATTCGCCGCATCCTTTGTGTTTTTCCCCGGTATTCCCCCTCATTTGGCACCTTCGAATACGCATATCCCCTGACCGACGGCGTTCAGGCCTTCATGCCCCCGCAGGGGCTGTTGCTGATCGCGGCCTCGCTTCCGGCGGGCTGGGAGGTCCGTTTTATCGACGAGAATATCCGGGCTGCGACCGACACGGACTTCATCTGGGCCGACGCGGTATTCGTCAGCGGCATGCATATTCAGCGGCCGCAGATCAACGATATCTGCCGTCGGGCGCATGAACACGATCTCGCGGTTGCGCTCGGGGGTCCCTCGGTCAGTGCCTGTCCGGAATATTATCCGGACTTCGACTACCTGCACGTCGGCGAACTCGGCGATGCGACCTATGAACTGTTCCGGCGTCTGGGCCGGGATTCCGCGCGGCCTGATCGTCAGATGATCCTGACGACCAAGGAACGGCGCGAGATGTCGGACTTTCCGCTTCCCGCCTATGAGTTGCTGCCGCTCAACAAATATTTCATCGGCAGTATCCAGTTCTCATCGGGCTGCCCCTATCAGTGCGAGTTCTGCGACATCCCGGCGCTGTATGGGCGCAATCCGCGCCTCAAGTCACCGGAGCAGGTGATCGCCGAACTCGACAAGATGCTGGAGTGCGGTCTCGCCGGTGCGGTCTATTTCGTCGACGACAATTTCATCGGCAACCGCAAAGCGGCGCTGGATCTGCTGCCGCATCTGGTCGAATGGCAGAAGCGCAACGGATATTCGATCCAGTTCGCCTGTGAGGCGACGCTGAATATCGCCAAGCGGCCGGAAATCCTGTCGCTGATGCGCGATGCTTACTTCACGACATTGTTCGCCGGCATCGAGACGCCGGACCCGGATGCGCTGAAAGCGATGTCGAAGCAGCACAACATGATGGTGCCGATCCTGGAGGGCGTGCAAACGCTGAACAGTTACGGGCTGGAGGTCGTGTCCGGCATCATTCTCGGTCTCGACACCGACAAGCTCGATGCGGGCGAAGGGATCCTCGAATTCATTGACCAGTCCCAGATTCCGCTGCTGACCATCAATCTGTTGCAGGCCTTGCCACGCACGCCGTTGTATGACCGGCTGAAGCGCGAGGGCCGTCTGATCGAGGACTCCGACCGCGACTCCAACGTCGATTTCTTCCTGCCTTACGATCACGTCGTCTCGACATGGCGCGAATGCATGGGCCGGGCCTACACGCCGGAAAAGCTTTTCGCGCGGTTCGAGCATCAGGTGCGCGAGACCTATCCGAACAGATTTCAGCCGCCCAACAGCAAGCAGCGGCTGTCATGGCGCAATATCAAGCGCGGCATGACGATGCTTTCGAACATCATCTGGCATGTCGGATTGAAGAGCGACTATCGCCGCGAGTTCTGGAAGTTCGCATGGCCGCGCCTCAAAACAGGCGATATCGAGCGCGTTATCAGCGTTGGTCTGGTCGCGCACCATCTGATAGTGTTCGCCCGGGACGCTTCAAGCGGGCAGCAGAATGCTTCGTATTATTCGACGAGATTGCGGGACATGCCTGTCGCCGCTGAGTGATGCGGACATGGCGGTTGCAACGCCCGCCATGTCACCAGAGCATTCATGAAACAGCCGCTGGTTTATGATGTCGTCGTCCTCGGTGGAGGCGCGGCGGGCCTGATGTGCGCGGGTACTGCCGGTGGGCGCGGCCGGCGCGTGGCCGTGATCGAACAGGCCAAGCGGCCTGCCGAGAAAATCCGTATTTCCGGCGGCGGGCGCTGCAATTTCACCAACCTGCATACGACACCTGCGAATTTCCTGTCCCGCAATCCGCACTTCTGCAAGTCGGCACTGAGCGGCTACACCCAGCACGATTTCATCGCGCTGGTCGAGAAACACCGCATCGCCTATCACGAGAAGACGCGCGGGCAACTGTTCTGCGACGACTCCTCGCAGCGGATCATCGACATGCTGCTTGATGAGTGCGGAGCCGCGGGCGTGACGCTGCATTCGGGCACGAAAATATCGTCGGTCGCGAAGGGTGAGGGTGGATTCAGCATCGCCACCGATCGTGGCGACATACGCGGACAATCGCTGGTGATCGCCACCGGCGGTCCTTCGATTCCAAAAATGGGATCGAGCGGATTCGGCTACAGAATCGCCGAGCAGTTCGGTCTCAGGATCGTCCCGCCGCGCGCAGGGCTGGTGCCGCTGACGTTCGATGAAGCCTTGCTGGCGCGGTCGAAGGATCTCGCGGGTGTCGCGGTGGATGCGGTGGTGAGTTGCGATGGAGTGCAGTTCGACGAGGCGATGCTGTTCACCCATCGCGGATTGAGCGGCCCGGCGATCCTGCAGATTTCATCCTACTGGCGCGACGGAAATGACATTCAGATCGACATGGCCCCCGGCGTCGATGTCTTCGTCGCGTTGAAGGAGATGCGCCGCGATCATCCGCGTCAGGAACCGGCGACGGCGCTTGCGCGGCTGCTGCCGTCGCGGCTTGCACAGAGGATCGCGGAGGCGGGCGGTGGAGCCACGCGGATGGCGGACATATCCGACCGTCAATTGCTGGCGGTGGCCGCGCTCGTGAACAAATGGCAGGTGACCCCGCGCGGGACTGAAGGCTACCGGACAGCGGAAGTCACATTGGGCGGGGTCGATACCGCGGAATTGTCGTCAAAGACCTTTGAATCAAGGTCGGTGCCGGGACTGTTCTTCATCGGCGAGGTGATCGACGTCACCGGCCATCTCGGCGGCTTCAATTTCCAGTGGGCCTGGTCGTCGGGGTTTGCCGCAGGCCGGAATGTCTGACGGTTCCCCGGAAGCCATCCAGACGGGTTTTGTGATCCAAACACCCCTATAAACAACTGAAATTACACGAATATTTCATCCGAATGGAGGATTGTGCTAAGGGCTGCGAACCTGCTAATCGACTGCGGCGGAGGCCTGCTGCCTCGCTGTCCGAACCTGCTCGCGAGCCTGAATTGTCCGCTGAAATACCATTGGTCACCGCTGCCATAGCCTTGGCGATCTGGGTCTATCTGCTTGTGGCCCGGGGCGACTTCTGGCGAACGCAGAAGTTCGATGACCTTGCGCCAGCGCCCGGCTTCATGACCTGGCCGGCGATCGCTGTCGTCGTGCCGGCGCGGGACGAAGCCGCGGGCGTCGGCGCCAGCGTCGCCTCGATCCTGAGCCAGCCTTATCCCGGCACGTTGTCGATGATCCTGGTCGACGATCAAAGCCAGGATGGCACCTCGCAGATCGCAAGCGATGCCGCGGCAGCGATCGGCGCATCGGATCGCCTGACGGTGTTGCAGGGCCGCCCATTGCCGTCGGGCTGGACCGGCAAGCTCTGGGCGGTCAAGCAGGGGCTCACGCTGGTCGAAAGCAGCGCGACGCAACCAGAATATGTTCTTCTGACAGATGCCGACATCGTCTACTCCGGTGATGTGCTGATGCGGCTGGTGGCTCGCGCGCAAAACGAAAAGCTCGCGATGACGTCGATCATGGCGAAACTCCGCTGCGAGAGCCTTGCTGAAAAGTATCTGATCCCGGCCTTCATCTTCTTCTTCGGGATGCTCTATCCGTTCGGCTGGGTGCGCAGCCGCACGCGCGCGACTGGCGCGGCCGCGGGCGGATGCATTCTGGCGCGATGGGACGCGCTGAAGAACGCAGGCGGTATCGACGCCATTCGCGGATCGCTGATCGATGACTGCGCACTCGGGGCGCGGCTGAAGACACAGGGGCCGGTGTGGCTCGGTTTCTCGCAGAACGTCAAAAGCGTTCGGGCATCGGATACCGTCGGTGATGTTGGACAGATGATTTCGCGCTCGGCCTATGCGCAGTTGCACTATTCGGTGGCGCTTCTGATCGGAACCATCGTCGCGATGAGCATCGTGTTTCTCGCGCCGGTCCTTATCGCGCTGTTCGGCCACGGCCTTGCGGCGGTATTTGCGGCGGCCGCGTGGCTGCTGATGGCGCTCGCGTTCCAGCCCACGCTGCGGTACTATGGGCAGTCGGCTCTTTGGGGACCGGCGCTTCCCGCAATCGCAGTCGCTTACATGGCGTTCACGGTCAACTCCGCGATCCAGCACTTTCAGGGACGTGGCGGAATGTGGAAAGGCCGCGCTCAGGCACAGGTGTCCAGCTCGTAATGACAACAGCAGGCGAATTGCGGTCCGGCAAAGGCCACAAGGACGAGAACTTCCCGGTTGCGTCGTGGATCATCCATCCGCGCCACCGGGCGCTGATCCTTGCGTTCTACAATTTCGTGCGCACCGGCGACGACATCGCCGATCATGCGGCGCTGCCCGCGCAGGAGAAGCTCGACAGGCTCGATCTTCTGGAAGCCGAACTGCTGGGAAAGGGCGACACGCAGCCGGAAGCGGTGACGTTGCGCAAGGCGTTTGCCGAGCGCGGCATGTCGCCGAAGCATGCACAGGATCTGCTGAACGCGTTTCGTCTCGACGTCACCAAGCTGCGCTACGAGAACTGGGACGAAGTGATCCATTACTGTTCACTCTCGGCGATGCCGGTGGGCCGCTTCATGCTCGACGTTCATGGTGAAGACCGCTCGACCTGGGCAGCGTCTGACGCCATCTGCGCGGCATTGCAGATCAACAACCATTTGCAGGATTGCGGCAAGGACTACCGCGATCTCAACCGCGTCTACATTCCACGCGATGCGCTGGCAGCCTCAGGCGCGACCGTCGAGATGCTCGGAGAGGCGTGCTCCACGCCGGCGCTGCTGAAATGCCTGCATGCGCTGGCGCGGCGCACCGAGACGCTTCTGCACGAAGGCCGCTCGCTTCCGGGCGAGATCAGGGACACCCGGTTCGCGCTCGAGGTTTGCGTGATCGATGCCTTCGCCGACAAGATCGTGAACCTGCTGAAAGTGCGCGATCCGCTCAGCGAGAATGTTCATCTGTCAAAGGGGCAGATGGCCGGCGTTGCGCTGTCCGCCATGGCGGGTGGTTTGTTCCGGCGTGTGACGGGGCAGATGCCGCGTCCGGCCAGCACCGGACGCGTGATTTGACATGACCGCAACAAGCAGCAGCATCACCGCCGCCGCGCCGGAAGCGAATGCGCAGGGCGTCGCCTCCGGCAGTTCGTTCTACGCCGCGATGCGTATTCTGCCGCGCGAGCAGCGCGACGCGATGTTTTATATTTACAGCTTCTGCCGTCAGGTGGACGACATCGCCGACTCCGACGGGCCGCGCCCCGAACGTCTCAAGGCGCTGGATCAGTGGCGGCGCGATATCGATGCCCTCTATGCCGGAAATCCGCCGCAGCATCTGCGCGACTACGCGCCGTCTGTGAAGCAGTTCGGCCTGCGGCGCGAGGATTTCATCGCCATCATCGACGGGATGGAGATGGATGTCCCCGCCGACATCCGCGCGCCCGATGCGCGGACGCTCGATCTTTACTGCGACCGCGTTGCGAGTGCGGTGGGACGGCTGTCGGTGCGGGTGTTCGGCCTCGGCGAGGAAGACGGCATCCTGCTGGCGCACCATCTTGGCCGCGCGCTTCAGCTCACCAATATCCTCCGCGACATCGACGAGGATGCCGGGATCGGCCGGCTTTATCTCCCGCGCGAAAGCCTCAACGCCGCCGGCATCATGTCCAACGATCCGCTGGTGGTTGCATCCGATCCGCGATTGCCGCGGGCCTGTGAAGGCATTCTGAAGCAGGCGCGAGATCATTTCGCCAAGTCGAATGACATCATGGCGCGCAATTCACGCCGCGTCGTTCGCGCGCCGAAGATCATGTCGGAATATTATCACGCAATTCTGGAAAGGCTCGTGGAGCGCGGCTTCGCGCTGCCGCGCAAGCCGGTCAAGCTCAGCAAGGCCGCCAAGATTTTCATTCTCATTCGGTACGCATTCATCTGATGGCAAAAGCACATATCATCGGCGCCGGAGTCTCCGGCCTGTCCGCGGCTGTTCGGCTCGCGAATGAAGGATTTGAAGTCCACGTCCACGAGGCGACACAGCAGGCTGGTGGCCGCTGCCGCTCTTACTATGATGGTGCGACGGACATGGTCATCGACAACGGCAACCATCTGCTGCTGTCGGGCAATCTTCACGCGCGCTCCTATGCGCTGTCGATCGGGAGCGAACACGGGCTGGTGGGACCGGAGCGCGCGCAGTTCGATTTCGTCGATCTGAAAGCCGGCAAGCGCTGGATGCTCGATCTCGGCAACGGACGCATTCCGACATGGCTGTTCGACAAGACGCGCCGTGTGCCTGATACGAGTGTTGGTGACTACGTTGCGCTTGCGCCGTTAAGTTGGGCAGGCACCGACGCGCTGGTCGGCAAGACCATCAAGTGCGAAGGCACGTTGTATGAGCGCCTTGTACAGCCGCTGCTGCTCGCAGCGCTGAACGTCGATCCCCCAGACGGCTCCGCGGGTCTTGCGGGGGCTATCGTGCGCGAGACGCTGCTGGCTGGCGGTAAATCATGCCGTCCGCTGATCGCGCGTGAGGGCCTCAGTGCCGTGTTGGTCGATCCAGCGCTGAAACTGCTGCGTGAAAAAGGCGCATCGATCAACTTTGGCCATGAACTGCGTCAGGTGCTGATGGCCGGCGAGTCCATTTCGATGCTGGAATTCGGTGACGACACGATTGCTGTTGCGCCAGGCGATGTTGTCGTGCTGGCGGTTCCGCCGCGCTCCGCGTCGTCGATCCTGCCGGGCCTCAAGACGCCCACCAGGTTCCGCGCCATCGTCAACGCACATTTCCGCTACGATCCGCCGGACAACATGCCGCCGATGATGGGTGTGATCGGCGGACTGATTGAGTGGCTGTTCGCATTTCCGCAGCGGCTGTCCATCACCATCAGCGATGCCGACCGGCTGGTGAATGTGCCCCGCGAGCAGCTTGCGCGCGACATCTGGCGCGACATCTGCAAGGCCGCCGGCATGAGCGATGAGGTCGCGGAAGGTCCGTTGCCGCCGTGGCAGATTGTGCGCGAGCGCCGCGCCACATTTGAGGCAACCCCGGAACAAAATGCCATGCGTCCGGGGACGGTCACCGAGTGGAAAAACCTGTTCCTCGCGGGTGACTGGACTGATACGGGACTGCCAGCGACCATCGAAGGTTCGATCCGCTCCGGCGATCGCGCCGCCGATCTGGCGCTGCAAATGCGATAGCGGACAGACATGCAGGGCATGACTCTCGAGGATCACAAGGCCGGGGCCGCACCGTCAGCGGAGGCTGTCGATGCCAGCATCGCGGCCGCGAGCCGCGCCGTGCTGGACTATCGCAAGCCAGACGGCCACTGGGTGTTCGAGCTTGAAGCCGACGCGACGATTCCGGCCGAGTATGTCTTGCTGCGGCACTATCTGGCCGAGCCGGTCGATACCGCGCTTGAAGCCAGGATCGCGAACTATCTGCGCCGTATCCAGAACGCGAATGGCGGCTGGTCACTGTTCTACGGCCACGAGTTCGATATGAGCGCCAGCGTGAAGGCCTACTTCGCGCTCAAGATGATCGGTGACTCGCCCGACGCGCCGCATATGAAGAAAGCGCGCGAGGAGATGCTTCGCCGCGGCGGCGCGATCAAGAGCAACGTGTTCACCCGCATCATGCTGGCGCTGTTCGGTGTCGTGACATGGCGCGCCGCGCCGATGATGCCCGTGGAGATCATGCTGCTGCCGCGCTGGTTTCCGATTCACCTGACCAAGATTTCGTACTGGGCGCGTACCGTCATCGTGCCGCTCCTGGTGCTGATGAACAAGAAGCCGCGCGCGCGCAATCCGCTTGGCGTCGGCATCGATGAACTGTTTCTGGAAGATCCGAAGTCCATCGGCATGACGGCGAAGGCTCCGCATCAGAGCCAGCTCTGGTTCACCGGATTCAACCTTCTCGACAAGGTCTTGCGCGTCGTCGATCCGCTGTTTCCGAAAGCTCCGCGTCAGCGCGCCATCGACAAGGCCGTGGCGTTTGTCACAGAGCGGCTGAACGGCGTTGACGGTCTCGGCGCGATCTTCCCGGCGATGGCCAACACCGTGATGATGTATGACCTGCTCGGTTATCCGAAGGATCATCCGCACTATGTGCTGGCGCGGCAGTCGATTGAAAACCTGCTTGTCGTCAAGGACGACGAGGCTTACTGCCAGCCGTGTGTCTCGCCGATCTGGGATACCGCGCTGACCGCGCACGCCATGATCGAGGTCGGCGGCGAGAAAGAAGTTGCCTCCGCCAAGGCCGCGCTTGACTGGCTCAAGCCCAAGCAGGTTCTCGATGTCGAGGGCGACTGGATCGAGAAGCGTCCGGGCGTGCGTCCGGGCGGCTGGGCGTTCCAGTACAACAACGCACATTATCCAGATCTCGACGACACGGCTGTTGTGGTCATGGCGATGGATCGTGCGCGCGGAACGCTCAATGCCGGCACCAGGTACGACGAGCCGATCGCGCGCGGCCGCGAGTGGATCGACGGCCTGCAAAGCAAGGACGGCGGCTGGGCGGCGTTCGATGCCGACAATCTCGAATACTATCTCAACAACATTCCGTTCTCGGACCACGGTGCGTTGCTCGATCCGCCGACCGAAGACGTCACCGCGCGCTGCGTCTCGATGCTGGCGCAGCTCGGCGAGACCGTGAAGACCAGCGAGGCTCTGGCCCGAGGCGTGGAGTATCTGCGCCGGACCCAACTACCTGACGGGTCATGGTTCGGGCGCTGGGGCGTGAACTACATCTATGGCACGTGGTCGGTGCTCTGCGCGCTGAATGCGGCGGGGGTCGATCATGCGGAGCCTGTGATGGCGAAGGCCGCCGACTGGCTGATCTCGATCCAGAACAGCGATGGCGGCTGGGGCGAGGACGGCAACAGCTACCGGCTCGATTACAGGGGCTATGAGAAGGCCGATTCGACCGCCTCGCAGACGGCCTGGGCGACGCTGGCCCTGATGGCGGCCGGGAAGGTCGACCATCCGGCGACCCAGCGCGGCATCGCCTATTTGATTCAGTTCCAAGGCAAAGACGGGCTCTGGACCGAGCCGCAGTACACCGGGGGCGGGTTCCCACGTGTGTTCTATTTGCGATACCACGGGTATTCCAAGTTCTTCCCCCTGTGGGCGCTGGCGCGATACCGGAATCTGCGTAATACTAACAGCCGCTTCGTGGGGATCGGAATGTGATTATAGGCGCGGGCGGGGACGCCGCACACGACGGGCTGCCAGTCCTGATTGTTACTGGCTTGAAACAGGAGGCCCGCATCGCTGCCGGGCCCGGTCTCACCGTCATCTGCAGTTCCAGCAATCCAGTACAGCTACGCGAAATGATGACGTCGTTCGACCCGGCGAGCATTCGCGGCATCGTGAGCTTCGGCGTCGCCGGCGGTCTCAATCCGTCGCTCAAGTCAGGTGACGTTGTCGTTGCATCACAGATCGTGACCGCAAAACGCCGCTGGTCGACCGAGGCGTCGCTGACGGAAAATCTCGTGGCGCTGCCGGTGAAGCGCCGCCGCTCGATCGTTTCAGGCGTCCTCGCCGGTGTCGAAGAGGTCGTGACCGGCCAGGTAGCCAAGGCTGCGCTGCGCGCCACCACCGGCGCCGATGCGGTCGACATGGAGAGCCATATCGCGGCGCGATACGCGGAATACAACGGTTTGCCGTTCGCCGCGGTGCGCGTGATCAGCGATCCGTCGCACCGCGCGCTGCCGGAGCTGACGATGAGTGCCATCAAGCCGAACGGCAATGTCGATATGTGGAAGGTGATGCGCGGGATCGCGCGTAACCCGAAGACGATCCCGCATCTGATTTCGACGGGACGCGACTTCAGCCGCGCGCTACGGTCGCTGAAGGGCTGCCGGGAAGCCTTGGGCTGAAGGCTCACTTCTGCGTCATTGCGAGCGAAGCGAAGCAATCCGGACGAGACATAGGTTTAGCCAGCGCAGCCCGGATGAAGCGTAGCGCAATCCGGGATCTGCGCGCAGTGGATTCAAAGTCCCGGATTACGCAAATGCTCCATCCGGGCTACGCTGGCTCGCAATGACGTGCAGTTGATCGAAACAAAAAAGGCGCGAGCATTGCTCGCGCCTTTCGATATTTACGCGGTCTGATATCAGGCCGCAGTCGATGCGCTGGTTGATGCAGGCGCTGTCGTGGCTGCGGCGAGCTTCGCTGCCTCGAGTTTAGCAGTTTTGGCTTCCGCCGCCTTCGCTTCGTCGGCGCGGATTTCCGACAGACGCTTCTGCACTTCCGACGAGAACACGTACTGCGCCGGACGCTGCTTCGACATGTCGATTTCAGGCGCCATCGGGCCCTCGGTCTTGATGCCGAACAGCGAGACCTTCAGCGCCTTGAGCGGATTGCTGACAGCAGCGTTGGCAGCAGTCGGCTCATAGCCGCAATGCGCCATGCAGTCCGCGCACTTCTCGTACTTGCCGGTGCCGTAGGTGTCCCAGTCGGTGGTTTCCATCAGCTCCTTGAAGGTCTTGGTGTAGCCTTCACCGAGCAGGTAGCAAGGCTTCTGCCAGCCGAAGATATTGCGGGCAGGCATGCCCCACGGCTCGCACTCGAAATTCTGGTTGCCGGCGAGGAAGTCGAGGAACAGGCCGGAGTGCATGAAATTCCACTTCTTGCCCTTGCCGAGCGCGAACACGTCGCGGAACAGCTTCTTGGTCTTGGTGCGGTTCAGGAAGTGCTCCTGATCCGGCGCGCGCTCATAGGCGTAGCCGGGGGACATCGAGACGCCGACCCCAAGCTCAGTGGTGAAGTCGAGGAATTTCGCGATGTCTTCAGCGGCGTGGCCGTCGAAGATGGTCGCATTCACGTTCACGGTGAAGCCGCGAGCCTTGGCAGCCTTGATCGCGGACACGGCGCGGTCGAATACGCCCTTCTGCGACACGGCCTTGTCGTGATGATCCTTCAGGCCGTCGAGATGCACCGAGAAGAACAGGTAAGGCGAGGGCTCGAACAGATCGAGCTTCTTCTCGAGCAGCAGCGCGTTGGTGCAGAGCGAGACGAATTTCTTGCGCTCGACCAGGCCGCGCACGATCTCGCCGATCTCCTTGTGGATCAGCGGTTCGCCGCCCGGGATCGCAACCATCGGTGCGCCGCATTCGTCGGCGGCGTCCCAGCACTCCTGCGCCGACATGCGGCGATTCAGGATCGCATCGGGGTAATCGATCTTGCCGCAACCGACGCAGGCGAGGTTGCAGCGGAAGAGCGGCTCCAGCATCAGCACCAGAGGATAACGCTTACGGCCAAGCAGCTTCTGCTTAACGAGGTACGAGCCGATCTTGATCTCTTTGAAAAACGGTATCGCCATGAATGTTTATCTTTCTTGCATCACGGGAGAGAGGCGCGGCTGGCGTTGGGTCAGCTCGGCCGGCAGTCTGAATTCGATATTTTCCTCCCGGCCCGGCAGCACGGACACTGTCACCGGTCCGATTCTCCGCAGGGCGTCAATTACATCGTCCACCAGCACCTCCGGCGCCGAGGCGCCTGCGGTGATGCCGACGGTCTTTGCGTCTTTCAACCATTCCGGATTGAGCTGGCTGCCGTCGGCGATGAGGTAGCTCGGGACGCCGACTTCGGTCCCGATTTCGCGGAGGCGGTTGGAGTTGGAACTGTTCGTCGCGCCGACAACCAGAATGACATCGACGAGCTTGCTGAGGTCTCGCACCGAAGACTGGCGGTTTTGTGTCGCGTAGCAGATGTCGCGGGTATCGGGACCTTCGAGGTCGCTGAAACGATCTTCAAGAGCCGCGATGATGTCGCGGGTGTCGTCGACGCTCAGCGTGGTCTGGGTGATGTAAGCCATCGGCTCGTCGCTCGGCAGGCCGAGCGCCGCGACGTCCTCGACGCTCTGCACAAGGATCACGGGGCCTGGCACCTGACCCATGGTGCCGACGACTTCCGGGTGGCCTTCATGGCCGATCAGAACGAGCTTGCGTCCCTTGGAGACGTAGCGCTTGCCCTGATTGTGGACCTTGGTCACGAGCGGGCAGGTGGCGTTGAGAACGGGGAGGTCGCGTGACGCAGCCTCTTCCTCGACACTCTTGGCGACACCGTGAGCGCTGAACACCGTGATCGCGTTCGCCGGCACTTCGTGCAGATCCTCGACGAACACCGCGCCTTTGGCTTTCAGGCTTTCGACAACGTACTTGTTATGCACGATTTCGTGGCGAACATAGACCGGCGGGCCATACTTCTCGAGCGCGCGTTCGACGATCTCGATCGCACGCACCACGCCAGCGCAAAACCCGCGGGGCTGAGCCAGCAGGATCTTCATGGGAGGCTTGCTGGGCACTGGATTAAGCAAGCTGCACCGCGCTGATCTCGCCTTCGCGGCCCAGTGCCTCGAAGACACGCGTCACGATGCCCTTGGCGTCGAGACCGGCCTTTGCGTACATCGCAGCCGGGCTGTCCTGATCGATAAACGTATCGGGAAGAACCATGGAGCGAACCTTCAGTCCCTTATCCAGCGCGCCGTTCTCCGCAAGGGTATGCAAGACCTGCGCCCCGAAGCCGCCGATCGAGCCTTCCTCGACGGTGACGAGTACGTCGTGATCGCGCGCCAGACGCAGGATCAGATCCGTGTCGATCGGCTTGGCAAATCTGGCATCGGCGACGGTCGCCGTTAAGCCATGGTTTTTTAGAATGTCTGCAGCTTTCAGACATTCCTGAAGCCGGGTGCCGAGCGATACCAGCGCCACGGAGGTGCCTTCGCGGACGATGCGGCCCTTGCCGATCTCCAGCGGGACGCCGACCGGCGGCAGGTCGACGCCGACACCGTCGCCGCGCGGGAAGCGGATGGCGGACGGACGATCGTCGATCGCGGCAGCAGTCGCGACCATATGAACCAGTTCGGCCTCATCGGCGGCGGCCATCAAGACCATCCCCGGCAAACAGCCGAGATAGGCGAGGTCGAACGAACCCGCGTGGGTCGGTCCATCCGCGCCGACGAGACCCGCGCGGTCGATGATGAACCGAACCGGCAGACCTTGAATGGCGACGTCATGCACCACCTGGTCGTAGGCGCGTTGCAGGAACGTGGAGTAGATAGCAACGAACGGCTTCAGGCCCTCGGAAGCAAGACCGGCGGCGAAGGTCACGCCATGCTGCTCGGCGATACCCACGTCGAAGGTCCGCTCGGGGAAAGCCTTGCCGAAGATGTCGACGCCGGTGCCGGACGGCATGGCGGCGGTGATCGCGACGATCTTGTCGTCTTTCTCGGCTTCCTGGACCAGGCTCTGGCCGAACACCTTGGTGTAGGCGGGGGCATTGGCCTGAGCCTTCGCCTGCTTGCCGGTGGCGACATCGAACTTGACTACGCCGTGATACTTGTCGGCGGAGGTCTCGGCCGGGGTATAGCCCTTGCCCTTTTCGGTGACGACGTGGATCAGGGTCGGGCCGACCTTCGAATCCCGCACGTTCTTGAGGACGGGAAGCAGATGGTCGAGGTTGTGACCGTCGATCGGGCCGACGTAGAAGAAGCCGAGTTCCTCGAACAGGGTTCCGCCGGACAGGAAGCCGCGGGCGTATTCCTCGGCGCGCTGCGCGCCCTTTTCGATGAACTTCGGAAGACGCTTGGCGACCTGCTTGCCGATCTCGCGCAGTGAGCGGTAAGTGTTGCTGGACGTCAGGCGTGACAGGTAAGCAGACATGGCGCCAACCGGCGGCGCGATCGACATTTCGTTATCATTGAGAATGACAATCAGGCGCGAATCCATCGCCCCTGCATTGTTCATCGCCTCGTAGGCCATGCCGGCTGACATCGCGCCATCGCCGATGACAGCGACGATATTTCGCTCTTCGCCGGCGAGATCCCGCGCGACGGCCATGCCGAGGCCTGCTGAAATGGACGTCGACGAGTGCGCGGCGCCGAAACAGTCGTATTCGCTCTCCGCGCGCTTGGTGAAGCCGGACAAGCCGCCACCCTGACGCAGGGTGCGAATCCGGTCGCGCCGTTCCGTCAGGATCTTGTGGGGATAGGCCTGATGCCCGACGTCCCAGATGACGCGGTCGGAAGGCGTATTAAAAACATGATGTATTGCAACCGTCAGTTCAACGACACCAAGACCGGAGCCGAGATGCCCACCAGTAACCGCAACCGCGCTGATCGTTTCGGCGCGAAGTTCTGCCGCAACTTGAGGCAGATCGCTTTCCTTCATCTTCCGAAGGTCAGCGGGCGACTTGATTGCGTCGAGCAATGGGGTTGAAGAGGTCATACCAAGGCTTCCAATGCGACTGTGGAACAAGACGAGAACATTTTGCAGTGTAGCATTATTGCAGCTATGCAGCAGTAGTTCTGAGGAACTGCTGGTTAAAAGCCACTATTGTGTGACTTAAGGGCATCGTTTGAGGCATCAGTAAGTTAACGGCTTGCCTCCCCGGCAGTTGCCTTTACCCCAAGCTGGCCGCCAGAAATAGAAAGAAAACCTGTGCTGACAAGGACTATTGTATCGCTTGTTCGTTTTTGCACGCGCCATGCATGGCTGGTCCTCGTGGCCGGCTTGGCTCTGGCAGCCGCGGCAGGCGTCTATTCCCACCGGAACTTTGCCATCAATACCGATGTTGCAACGCTAATCTCCCCTAATCTGGACTGGCGAAAGCGCGAAATCGACTTCGAAAAGGCCTTTCCGGGCCGAAACGACTCGATTCTGGCCGTTGTAGAGGCGCCGACACCGGAACTTGCCCGGCAGGCCGGCGACGCCCTTGAGAAGAAGTTGCGGCCACAGACCGAAAGGTTCATTTCGATCCGGCGGCCGGGCGGCGGGGCCTTTTTTGACAATAACGGTCTTTTGTTCCTGCCCACCCCGGAGGTGGCCAAACAGACCGGGCAACTGGCCTCGGCAGCCCCGCTTTTCGAGATTCTGGTGGATGACCCAAGCCTGCGGGGCCTGACCGGCGTCCTGGAATTCGGTCTGGCCGGTTCCCAGCGGGGACAGTATTCGCGCGATTCCATGGCCCGGCCGCTGAACCTCGTGGCCGATACCGTCGAGAAAGTCGTGGCGAACAAGCCGGCGGCCTTCTCCTGGAAGGAACTCTCCAGCAACGAGCCGCTGACGCCTTCCGACACCCGCGCGCTGCTCCAGATACGGCCTGTACTCGACTTCAAGGCGCTGGAGCCGGGCGGAGCGGCCACCGACGCTATTCGTGCCGCAGCCAAGGATCTTCATCTTGCCGATACCTACGGTGCCCGCGTTCGCCTGACCGGGCCCGTTCCCATCGCGAACGACGAATTCGCGACAGTGCAGGAGGGGGCGCTCGTTACCCACACGGGTACGGTCCTGATCGTGCTGTTCATCCTGTGGTGCGCGCTGAAGTCATCCAAGATCATCGGCGCGGTTTTCATCACGCTCATCATCGGTCTGTCGATCACCACAGCCGTCGGTCTTATGCTCGTCGGTGCGTTCAATCTGATTTCGATTGCGTTCTTCGTGCTGTTTGTCGGTCTCGGGGTGGATTTCGGCATTCAGTACAGCGTGCGCTATCGCGCTGAACGTCACGAAATCGGTCAGCTCGATCCCGCGCTGGAGAAAGCCGCGGAGTATTCCGCCGTTCCGCTCACGCTTGCGGCGGTGGCTACCGCTGCCGGCTTCCTCTCATTTTTGCCAACCGACTACAAAGGCGTGTCGGAACTCGGAAAAATTGCCGGCGCGGGCATGATTATCGCATTCATCGCCGCCATCACCGTGCTGCCCGCGTTACTCAAGATTCTGAATCCTCCGGGCGAGGCCGAGCCGCTCGGCTTCAAGTTTCTGGCGCCGGTCGATCGTTTTCTGGAACGGCACCGTGTCGGCGTTGTTGCGGCGACACTCGGCGTCGCCGTTCTGGGCTTGCCGTTGCTGTACTTCCTGCAATTCGACTTCAATCCGATGAATCTGCGCAGCGCGAAGGTTGAGTCGGTTGCGACGTATCTGGATCTTCGACGCGATCCCAATACCGGCACCAATGCGGTCGAGGTCCTGGCTCCTTCCGCGACAGCGGCCAGGCAAATTCAGGAACGGCTTGCGAAGCTTCCCGAAGTCTCCCGGACGATCTCGCTGGATACCTTCATTCCTGACGACCAGCCGGCCAAGCTCGCGATCATTCGCAAGGCTGCCGCGTCGCTCAACCCGATTCTGAATGAGACATCGCGCGGCACGGCGCCGTCCGACGAGGAAAATATCGCTGCGCTGAAGGGTTCGGTGGAGAGTCTGCGCAAGACCGCGGGCGACGACAAGGGCCCGGGGGCGGTGGCTGCACGGCGGCTCGCGGATGCGCTGGACAAGCTTGCGCAGGCTGAGAAAGCCACGCGCGAGAAGGCGACCGTGACTTTCATCTCGCCGTTGAACGTGGCGCTGGATCAGGTTCGCGGTCTGCTCAAGGCTCAACCTGTGAGCGTGAAGACCCTTCCGCCGGACATCCTGCACGACTGGACGTCCGCCGACGGCAGAACGCGCGTCGAAGCGCAGCCGAAGGGCGATCCCAACGACAACGATACCTTGCGCGCTTTCGCAGGTGCTGTTCTGAAAGTTCAACCCGACGCCATCGGCGGCCCGATCTCGATTCTGAAATCCGGCGATACTATCGTCAGGGCGTTCATCCATGCCGGTTTCTGGGCGCTGCTGTCGATTGCGATCCTGCTCTGGATCGTACTCAAGCGGATCGGCGATGTGCTGTTGACGCTGGTCCCATTGGTTCTGGCAGGAGTGGTGACGCTCGAGATATGCGTCCTGATCGGACTGCCGATGAACTTCGCCAACATCATCGCGCTGCCGCTGCTGCTTGGCATCGGCGTCGCGTTCAAAATCTACTATGTGACGGCATGGCGGGCCGGACAGACCGATCTGCTGCAATCAAGCCTGACGCGCGCGATCTTCTTCAGCGCAATGACGACCGCGACGGCGTTCGGCAGCCTCTGGCTGTCGAGCCACCCCGGTACGTCGAGCATGGGAAAATTGCTGGCGCTGTCGCTGGTGACCACGCTCGCGGCGGCAGTGCTGTTTCAGCCGGCACTCATGGGCAAGCCGCGCGATCAATAGCGAGGCTCAACCCATTTCACTGGCGAGGCGCGTTCGCGATCTCAGGGAGGAGGCAGACTTCGGAAGTCGCTGGATCTGCTGATCCCGCCTTCGCCGTACCGCCCTTTGGCGCAGCCGGTTTCGGTGTGCCGATCGGCGTCGGGAATGGCTGCGCGGTTTTTGGGACACCGGCACTTGTAGCGCCAGTTTTGGCGCCGCCTGGGGCTGGTGCGCTTTCAACGACGCGGGTCCAGGTCTGGCCGCCGCACAGAATCATGGCCACGCAGCCCTCGATACGCAGCGCGTTGGCCGATTTGAGCTGGATCGAGGAGTCATAGGTTTTGCCGCTGGTGGCGTCGTAAACCTTGCCTTCCCACTTGTCCTTCTCGTCTTCGGCCTTCTTCATGTTCAGGAGAATCGGCATGCCCAGCAGGGGACGCGTCCGTTTCGCCTTGTCGGGATTGTTTTTGTCCAGGCCGCCGGGGATGGATTCAGAGGCAACGACACCCCACAGCCTCGAATTGCAATCGACGATTCGAATCGTTGCCTTGCCGTCTTCGTCGCGCCACTCGCCCAGCGGTTCGGCAGCAGAGGCAGCACCGGCAGCAGCGAGCAAGAACATTCCACTAAAGGCTAGTTTCTTCATGAATCCTCGCGTGCATTGCAACCAATTTAAACACAAACACGGTGCATTGTTCCAGAGATTGACAAAACGACGCATATACTAATTTCAGTTGACTAGAAGCCTGGCAAACGAAGTATGTATGACATCATGCAGCCAAATCTAGACATTTCAGAGATGTTCGCGGATCGTCAATTCCAGCGCAATGCTCTGCATACGCGATATCTCAACGAGCAACTCGTCCGGGTTCTCAAGACCATCGGTTACGACGTCGGCTTTCAGCGCGGACAGGGACAGTATCTGTTCGACCGCGATGGCGATCGTTATCTCGACCTGTTGAGCGGGTTCGGTGTCTTCGCACTTGGCCGCAATCATCCAACCGTCAAGGACGCCCTCAAGAGTGTCCTGGACAGCGATCTTCCAAATCTCGTTCAACTCGATCTGTCCACGCTGGCCGGCATTCTGGCCGAGCGCCTGATCGCGCATGTGCCATATCTGGACAAGGTATTTTTTGCCAATTCAGGGACGGAATGTGTCGAAGCTGCGATCAAGTTCGCGCGCGGTGCGACCGGCCGAACCGGCATCGTTTATTGCGACCATGCCTATCACGGCCTGTCCTACGGCTCGTTGTCGCTGACCGGGGACAAGAATTTCCGCGACGGTTTCGGCCCGCTGCTGCCGGACTGTTTCTCGATTCCGTTCAATGACCTTGCCGCGCTGGAAAAAGCGCTGGTGTCCCGCCAGATCGCGGCCTTTATCGTCGAGCCGATCCAGGGCAAGGGCGTTAACATGCCCGACGACGGATATCTCGCAGCGGCCGCGGCATTGTGCAAACGGTACGGCACGCTATTCGTGGCGGATGAGATCCAGACCGGCATGGGACGCACCGGACGTTTCCTCGCTGTCGAACACTGGAATGTCGAACCCGACATGGTGCTGCTGTCGAAATCGCTCTCCGGTGGTCATATCCCGGTCGGGGCTGTGCTCACGCGCAAGGCGATTTTCGACAAGATTTTCGATCGCATGGATCGCGCGGTGGTCCATGGCTCGACGTTCTCCAAGAACGATCTCGCCATGGCCGCAGGCATTGCGACGCTGGAGGTCCTCAAGCAGGAGAAGGTGATCGAGAACGCAGCGGCGCGGGGCGCTGAACTGCTTGCGGCGCTGTCAGCAATGATTCCGCGTTATGAACTCTTGAAGGACGTGCGCGGCAAGGGATTGATGATCGGTGTCGAATTCGGTCCGCCGAAATCGCTGGCGCTCAAGGCGTCCTGGACCATGCTGGAAACGGCGAGCAAGGGCCTGTTCTGTCAATTGATTACCATCCCGCTGTTCAAGGATCACAAGATCCTCAGCCAGGTGTCTGGCCATGCCAGCCACACGATCAAGCTGCTGCCGACGCTTACGATCACGCAGGAAGATTGCAACTGGATCACCGGCGCTTTCGATACAGTGATTGAAAGCAGCCATCGCGTGCCGGGTGCGATCTGGTCGCTTGGCAAAACGCTGGTCGATAACGCAGCAAGAAAATCAGCCTGACAAAGCAGGCTGATCCGTCTCAGTCATCATGTGGGGAAGCGTGGCCGTTTACTGACCGTGGCTACGCAGAACGGTGTCGCACTTCTTGCTGATCTTCGGACGATTGGCCTGAAGACAGCCCAGAACCACGAAGTCGCCATCGTTCATCACGGTGCGGCAATGACGCGAGACGTCGGGCGCGCAGGCTTTCTGTTCTTCCGGTGTGCCGCCGCGCTGAGGAGCAGGTGCCTGCGCAAAAGCGCCAACGGTTGCCGAGACAAGCAAGGTGGTCGCGAGAAGTACTTTGAACATCGTTATCCCTTATGAAGGTCTAGCGTTCGATTGACCTGACTATAGGTCGAACACATCGGAATGCCAGATACAAGCCTTCACGCAGCGACACCGGCATCGTATTTCGCCGGGTGTGGCGTGGATGCACGGCTTTTTCGCGCCACAGCATTGTGCCAGCTGAGAATGCCAACTATCGCCACAATTCGTCTTGGGGTTTAGCCTTCCCGATCTAGCGTGCCGAAAGTTTCGACGGTGTGCCGGGGTTCCGTTGCACAAGAGTGAACGCGACGATCAGCGTTGGAACCAGGATTGCCATTGCCAGCGAGATGATCTGCCATTGCGAGATCGGCAGGATGCCGCCACCCGGCGTTGCGAGAACAAACCCTCCAAGCACCAACAGTACGCGAAGCGGCCATTCCAGAACTCCCGTGCGCCGCAAGTCTCCGACGAAGGCCTGATAACCTTGAATGCCGCCGCAGATGAACAGCGTGCCGGTCCCGGCCAGCGCCATCAGGCCGACGGCCGTGAGATAGGGCGCATCGCCCTGCAGCACGAGCGCGGGGTTGAGTACGAAGAAGAACGGAATGAAGTAGATGATGCTGCCGACCCACATCGATTCCCAGCCGGTTTTCATCGCGGGCGCGCCGGCGATGCCGGCGGCCGCGAACGAAGCGATAGCCACGGGCGGCGTGATCGATGACAGCATGCCCCAGTAGAAGATGAACATATGCACGGCCATTTTGTTGAGGCCGACTTTCTCAAGCGCTGGCGCGACAAGAATGGCGAGAAAGATGTAGCAAGCCGTCGTGGTCAGGCCGAGCCCCAGCACCAGGCTGGTGAAAGCGCACATCACCAGCAGCAGGAATGCGTTGTCGCCGGCGATCGTCAGCAGATCGTTGGCGAGGCTGGAGATAACGCCGGTCATCGAAAATGCGCCGATCAGCAGGCCGCATCCTGCCAGAATGCCCACCAGTTCGACAAACGTGCGTCCGTTCACTTCCAGGAATTTGCCGATCGTCGTAAGCGTCCAGCGGGTGTCTTTCGAGAACAACTGGTTCAATACGAGCAGAAGGGCCGTCGCATAGAACGGTGCGTGGCTTTCGCGCTTGAAATGCAGCAGCATCACGATCAGCAACGCGATGACGAAGATATAGTACCAGCCTTCCTTGACAGTGTCCCATACGCGCGGCAGTTCCGAGCGTGGAATGCCGGCGAGGCCGTGACGCGCAGCGTAAGAGTCCACCTGCAAGAACAGGCCGAGGTAGTAAAGGGCCGCCGGAATGACCGCGGCGAGGGCCACATCGGCGTAGCTGACATTCAGGAATTGCGCGATGACGAACGCGGTCGCTCCCATCACCGGCGGCGCGAGCACCGCGCCCGTTGAAGCGCACGCCTCGATGGCTCCGGCGTATGACGCGCGGAAACCGCTCTTTTTCATAACGGGAATAGTCATTGTGCCGGCGGTCAGCACGTTGGAAATGATGGAGCCCGACATCATTCCCAGAAGACCGCTGGCGAAGATGCAGACCTTGGCCGCGCCGCCGCGGAATGTTCCGCACAGGGCGAATGCGATGTTGATGAAGAATTTTCCAGCGCCGGTCATCATCAGCGCCGTGCCGAACACCAGGAAGCCGATTACCGTGTCGGCGAACGCCTGGATCGGAATGCCGAGCAGGCTCTCGCCGGAGAGGGCATGATAGGCCGTTGCCTGCTCGATGGTGGACTGGGTGCCGCGAAATGGGCCCAGCCAGCTTGATTCCGCAAACAGCGGATAAACGGTGAATGGAAAGACACACAGCAACAGGCTCCAGCCTCCGGTGCGGCGCAGGGCTTCCATCAGCACGGCCCACATAATCAAGCCGCCTGCGATGACAGGTGCCGGTGCGCCTGCGAATTCCCACCCGAGCGCCGCGGCTGCGCGAATGTTCATCATCAGCCAGATGGCCGCGCCAAAGGTCGCGGTGAAAAGCACAAGATCGTACCAAGGGATGCGATCGAGCGGAGCCGTCTCGGTTCCTGGGAAGATCAGGAATGTGAAAGGCAGCATCAGCGCGATCAGAAGGTAGAAGTATTCGGTATTGAGCTGGGTGTAGCCGATAAAGAAGCGCAACGTGAACTGCTGGTTGATGCAGAGCAGGATCGTTGCTGCGGTCGCGGCGATCAGCGTCCAGCGCCATCCGCCGCGAAGGGTTCGCACGCGCGTGACTTCGGCTTCCTGCAAGCCGCCGACGCCCGCATGCGGATCGTCGAATACAACTCTTTTCTGCGCTGAGGCGATGGTGGCAGCCGCAACGGGAGCGGCTGCCGTGTTTTGAGTGTTATCGGACGAGGCTGACATTTGGGATACCGAAATAGGATGTTGACGACGTCCGCTTGGCCGGGATCGAAACCGTTATTCCTCGAAGCCGTTCGGCATGTTTGCCTTCGCAAGAGCAGCCTTGCGGGCCGCCATCCATCCCGACAGGAACGCAGCCGGCTCCGCCGGTGCGCTTGCGGTGTTAAAGGCCTTCCATGCATCCGCGAGAACGCCCTGCCGCTTAATCAGATCGTTGTTGTACTTCTCATCCGCGTCGGTCCATTGGCCTGCTTCCTTCAGCGCTTTGACTGCGCCGGGGTGATACGGAATAACCCACTGTTTGGTCTGGCGCTTGACGTCGAGGCCAGATGCGCCCGGTGCGGAATCCTTATAGGCATCGTAGCCGGTGATCATCGCCTTGGTGAGCGCGTATATCTGATCGGCAGACTGTGTCGCATAGGCCGTTGCAATCGGGTAGGGATAGGTTGCCAGCTTCAGAGGCTTTGAGGCCTCGATAGCCGCGCCGCAGGTTGTGCTGTGCGGATTGAAGAATGCGCCGACCTTCCTGACGCGATCCCAGGCCGCCTTGTCATCGGCCGGAAGTTCCGGCCACACGATGCCGCGAGGCGAGCTTTCCAGTTCCTTGGCGGGGCCCGTCACCGTCGAGCCGAACGCGCCGTCCGCGTCGTTGTTGATGACGCCCTTCCACATCGCGCCGTAGCTGGCGAACTCGACGATCTTGACGTCCTTCTGCGTCAGCCCGGCATACGCGATGATGGCCAACGCGTTCTGGTTCAGCGCGGGCGAACCGACCACAAAGCCCAATCGCTTGCCGCGGAAATCCTTCCAGTCCTTGACACCGCTGTCTTTCGCGACGCCGACCGACAGTCCGTTGCAGTCGACCGTCGAGAGGGTCATCTGCAATGCCTGCGGGCCCCATTCCTTGACGCCGAATTCGAACACGCCTTCCTGGGCGAAGTAGCTTCCCGTTCCCATCCAGGCCAGCACCGCGCGATTCGTCCGCAGCGGGGCCAGGCGCGCCACGTCGTTGCCGGCCGGAAGCACGCGCACGTCGGAGCCGTACTTGTCCTTCATCATCTTGCCGACACCAACGGCGATGTTGAAGCCGGATGTGCCGGTGTCATAGGCCGTAAAGGCCATCGAGGTTGGCAGTTTGATGTCCTGCGCCAGCACTGGCGAAATCGCCGCGCTCGCAAGAATCATTGCTGCAACCGTAGTGATATGCCGCGTCATGAATAACCTCCCCAATTACTTTCGCTGTGCGAAACGTGGTTTTGATTTTGCCGGATCATGTCATCGTGCAGGAGCGAGTGCAACGCCTGCAAGCCTACTAAGGTGTACCGGACAGTTTGTCGCGGAAACGGAGCGCTTCGCGACGTTCATGTTTCGAGAACAGCGATTGTCTGTCCCTCTGCCACAACGTCATCGATGCTGACCAGGATCGATGTGATTTTCCCCGCGGCAGGCGAGGGGACGGGAATTTCCATCTTCATCGCTTCCACGAACACCACGTCGTCGCCGTTTCCGACGCTGCCGCCGAGGCTGGCCGCGACCGCACAGACGCGCCCGGCAACCTCGGTGACGATCTTGATCTGCGCCATTGGTGTCCCCCATCCGCTTTGAGCAGAGCATGCAAGCTCCACAAGCGCGGCTTCTTTGTTGTGACGGAAGATTGCGCGAGGTAGCGTGTTCCGCAAGAGGAAATTTTATTCAGCAGAATGGAATGAGCGCGCTCGCGACGCGTAGGGCAAGGAGCGATGATGAACTGGAAGCCTGAACTTGACGAACTTGCGCGGCGCGAAGCGTTTGCGAAAGAGATGGGTGGCGCGGACAAGGTCAAGCGGCAGCACGATCAGGGCAGGCTTACGGTTCGCGAGCGCATCGACAAGCTGGTCGATCCGAAAACCTTTCACGAGATGGGCGCGATTTCAGGCGCCGCGGAGTATGACGAAAAGAATGAGCTAAAGACGCTTACGCCAGCCAACTGTGTGTTCGGGCGCGGCAGGATCGGCGATCGTCCCGTCGTCGTGGTTGGCGATGACTTCACCGTGCGCGGCGGCTCCGCGGACGCATCGATCTCCGCGAAGCCGATCATGGCCGAGCAGATGGCGCACGACTTTCGGATGCCGATTATCCGTATCATCGAGGGATCCGGTGGCGGCGGCTCGGTCAAGACCATCGAGACGAAGGGCGCCGCTAATCTGCCGGGCGGCGTCGGCGGCACCACCTGGTACTGGTATACGACCACGAATATGGCGCGCGTGCCTGTCGTCGGTCTCGGCCTCGGATCGGTTGCAGGACTTGGCGCGGCGCGCCTCGCGGCCAGTCATTACTCCGTCATGACAAAAACATCCGCGATGTTCGTCGCAGGCCCTCCGGTGGTGGCGCGGCTCGGGCAATCGCTCGAGAAGCAGGAGCTCGGCGGCTGGCAAATCCAGACCAAGGCCGGCGGCATCGATCATGCGGTCGATACCGAGGAAGAGGCGTTCGAATGCGCGCGGAAATTTCTGTCGTATCTGCCGTCATCGGTGTTCGACCTGCCGCCCACGATTTCCTGCGATGACGATCCCGAGCGCGGCGACGAGGCGCTGCTCAACATCGTGCCGCGCAGCCGCAAGCAGGTCTACAAGATGCGCCCGATCATCGAATCGGTCGTGGACCGCGGCTCATTCTTCGAGATGGGGCAGAACTTCGGACGTTCGATCATCACCGGCTTCGCGCGGCTGCAGGGGCGAGCCGTTCTGGTACTCGCCAGCGATCCGTTTATTTACGGTGGATCGTGGACCGCCGACACCTGCCAGAAGGTGGTGCGGTTTGTCGATCTCGCAGAAACATTCCATCTGCCGGTGGTTTATCTGATGGATTGTCCGGGCTTCGCGATCGGACTCGAGGCTGAGAAGACGGCGACGATCCGGCATGGTGTTC
Organism: Afipia sp. MLSD5-FHT05B12; assembly: GCF_058793355.1. NCBI lineage: Bacteria > Pseudomonadati > Pseudomonadota > Alphaproteobacteria > Hyphomicrobiales > Nitrobacteraceae > Afipia > Afipia sp. MLSD5-FHT05B12. Next base: position 217,018 of record NZ_JBXAFS010000005.1, on the reverse strand, counting down.
GCGCGATGACAGCCGTCAATCAAACCACCGTGCCGTGGTGTACGATTATCGTGCGCAATTCGTTCGGTGTCGCGGGCGTTGTGCATCAGCCGGCGGGCCGGTTCTCGCTGCGCTATGCATGGCCGTCCGCCTACTGGGGATCGCTGCCGCTCGAGGGCGGTATCGAGGCCGCTTACCGTGCCGACATCGACGCCGCCGAGGATCCCAAGGCAAAACTGGCCGAAATTGAGGGCCGGCTGAACAAGCTGCGCTCGCCGTTCCGCTCGGCCGAGAAATTCTGGGTGGAAGAGATCATTGATCCGCGCAAGACCCGCTCGCTGCTGTGCGAGTTCGCCCGGCTGGCAGAGCCGCTGCGCACGCCGGGCGTGGCGCAGATGGCGATAAGGCCGTAGGCGCTTTTAATGGAAACCTAAGATTGTCATGGCCGGGCTTGTCCCGGCCATCCACGTCTTTGGACATTAAAGGAAGGCGTGGATCACCGGGACAAGCCCGGTGATGACGAACGTATTTGTTGCGCTCTCGGCGTTGCCGCTCGGAGGAATCACTTTCCATCCTCCACAATCATCGCCGATCCCCTTTCCGCGATCATCGCGGTCGGCGTGTTGGTGTTGCCGGACGTGATAGTCGGCATCACCGACGCATCGACAATGCGCAATCCCTTCAGGCCGTGAAGCCGTAGGCGCTCATCGACCACGGCGAGAGGGTCGCTGCTGGTGCCCATCTTCGCGGTTCCGACCGGATGGAAGATGGTGGTGCCGATGTCGCCGGCGGCTTTCGCCAGGGATGCATCGTCGTCGCCGACGGAGGGGCCGGGGAGATACTCCTGCGGATGATAATTGCTCAGCGCATGCTGCTTCATGAGCCGGCGCGTCACGCGAATGGCGTCGGCCGCGACCTGACGGTCTTCGGGCGTCGACAAATAGTTCGGCGCAATCGCCGGAGCCTGATCCGGCGTATCGGATTTGATACGGATGGTGCCGCGCGATGTCGGGCGCAGGTTGCAGGCTGCAATGGTGATGGCCGGGAAGCGGTGCAATGGCTCACCGAATTTGTCGAGCGACAGCGGCTGGACGTGAAACTGGATATTGGCGCGTTCCTGACGCGGATCGGATCGTGTGAAGATACCAAGCTGCGATGGCGCCATGGTCAGCGGTCCGCGCCGGCGCAGCAAGTAATCGACGCCCATCCAGCCGCGCCGGAACAGATTGTAATAGGTCTCGTTCAGCGTGCGCACGCCTTCGACCTTGTAGATGGCGCGTTGCTGCAAATGGTCTTGCAGGTTGCGGCCCACGCCCTGCCGGTCGAGCACGGTGTCGATGCCGAGCGGCGACAGCCACTCGCGCGGTCCTATACCGGAACGGTGCAGCACCTGCGTTGATCCGATCGAGCCTGAACAAAGGATCACTTCGCCTTGCGTTCGCGCCTCGATGGTCTCTCCATTTTGGCGGAAACGCACGCCGACGGCGCGGCCATTCTCGACGATCACCTTGTCGACCAGCACGCTGGTCTCCAGCCGCAGGTTCGGCCGCGACAGGGCGGGCTTCAGAAATCCGCGTGCCGAGGACCAGCGCCTGCCGCGCTTCTGATTGACGTGGAAGTATCCGATGCCTTCGTTGTCGCCGGTGTTGAAATCCGGCGTCTTGCGGATTCCCATTTCACTCGCGGCTTCCGCCACGGCGTCGAGTACCTTCCATGACAGGCGCGGGGCCTCGATCCGCCATCCGCCGCCGACACCATGATGTTCGCTCTCGCCGAGGAAATGATCTTCGAGTTTCTTGAAGGCGGGAAGCACATCGTCCCAGCCCCAGCCGGTCAATCCGAGCTGCCGCCAGTGGTCGTAATCCGCTGCCTGTCCGCGCATCGAGATCATGGCGTTGATCGCCGACGATCCGCCGATCACCTTGCCGCGCGGATAAGCCAGTGCGCGGCCGTTGAGGCCGGCTTCCGGTTCAGTCTTGAACATCCAGTCGGAGCGGGGATTGCCGATGGCGAACAGGTAACCGACCGGGATGTGAAACCAGATCCAGTTGTCCCTGCCGCCGGCCTCCAGGATCAGCACACGCTTGCGGGGATCGGCCGAGAGGCGGTTGGCGACGATGCAGCCGGCGGTGCCGGCGCCGACGACGATATAGTCGAAATCCCCCTCAAGACGTTTCGCCATTCCCTGTCCTGCGTTTCTCTAGCCAAATTGAAGACTTTTCTTCTTATGGCCCCGGCCGGGGTTCGCTGTACAGTAGGGTTCCGCGCAAGTCCTGTTTGCGCGGATGTTGGGTCCCCTGCGGGCTCATGCTAGCTTTTGCCGTCTTGATCCTGTGAGGTTTACCGCCGTGCCCATCCTCAACCGTGTCGCCGATCTGCAACCCGAAATCATGGGCTGGCGCCGCGATCTCCATGCGCATCCGGAGCTGATGTACGATGTGCATCGCACCGCGGCCTTCGTTGCCGACCGTCTGCGGGAATTCGGTTGCGATGAGGTCGCGACCGGTCTTGGACGTACCGGCGTGGTCGGCGTTATCAAGGGGCGAAAATCGGTCAATGGCGGCGATCTGAAGGCGATCGGGCTGCGGGCGGACATGGATGCGCTGCCGATCGAGGAAGAAACCGGCGTGGCCTATCGCTCGACGGTCCCGGGCAAGATGCACGCCTGCGGTCACGACGGCCACACCGCGATGCTGCTCGGCGCGGCGCGCTATCTCGCGGAGACGCGAAATTTCGCGGGCGATGCCGTGATGATTTTTCAGCCCGCCGAAGAGGGAGGCGCGGGCGCCGAGGCCATGATCAAGGACGGTCTGATGGACCGTTTCAGGATCGAGCAGGTCTACGGCATGCACAACTCGCCGGGCATGCCGATCGGGACGTTTGCGACGCGCGTTGGACCTGCGATGGCGGCGACGGATCATATCAATATCCATATCGAAGGCCTGGGCGGCCATGCCGCGCGTCCGCACAAGAGCATCGACTCGGTGCTGGTCGGCGCGCAGCTCATTACCGCCTTGCAATCGATCGTCTCCCGCAGCGTCGATCCGCTGGATGCCGCGGTAATTTCGATCTGCGAGTTCCATGCCGGCAACGCCCGCAATGTCATTCCGCAGACCGCGGAATTGTTCGGCACTGCGCGGACGCTGACGCCCGAGGTGCGCGATCTGATCGAGCAGCGGGTGCGCGAGGTCGTCAACGGGGTCGCGCAGCTCTCGGGCGCGAAGATCACGCTCGATTACGAGCGCAGTTACCCGGTGCTGGTCAATCACGCCGCCGAGACCGGGATCGCCGCGCGGGTCGCCGCCGATGTCGCGGGCGAGGGCAATGTCAGTTCCGAGATTCCGCCGGTCATGGGCGCCGAAGACTTCGCCTATATGCTGGAAGCGCGGCCGGGCGCCTTCATCTTTATCGGCAACGGCGACAGCGCGGGGCTGCACCATCCTGCCTACAATTTTAACGACGATGCCATCGTCTACGGCTCGTCATACTGGATCAAGCTGGTGGAATCCCAACTCGCGGGCTGACCAGGCGGCGAAGGCGGAAACCGTTTTATGCCGTTTACGCCGCAGGAACGAAGCGCATCACCTCGCGTTGAAAGACGGGAAACATCCCGTCACCGTAAAACCGAGTGAGGACGCCATGGTCGCTGCAAAAGAAAAAGACCTCAATGATCTGTTCCTTGATACCCTCAAGGACATCTATTTCGCCGAGAAACACATTCTGAAGGCGCTGCCGAAGATGGCCAAGGCCGCGCACTCCGACAAGCTGCGCGCCGCCTTCGAGAGGCATGAGAGTGAGACGGAAGGCCATGTGGAAAAGCTCGAGAAGATTTTCGACCTGCTCGACAAGCCAGCGCGCAGCAAGACCTGCGATGCCATCGTCGGCATTCTCGACGAGGGCAAGGAAATCATGGCCGAGTACAAGGGAACCGAGGCGCTCGACGCCGGACTACTGGCGGCGGCTCAGGCGGTCGAACACTACGAAATCGCGCGCTACGGAACCCTGAAGGCATGGGCGACCAAGCTCGGCATGACGGAAGCGGTACGGCTGCTTGATGAAACGCTCCAGCAGGAACACAAGGCCGATGAGGCCTTGACGATGCTTGCCCTTGGCACGGTGAATTCCGAGGCGCTGGCGGCGTGATATGTCACTGCAAATCAGCGCAACAGTCCGGCAAGATCTGGATTGCTGCGCTCCTTGCGATTGATTTATGACCCGTGGAATGCCGGGTTACTGCTTCCAGGCGGCCTTTCCATTTCAAACATCCGGTCCTGAGTGACCTCGACGTAGTCGCCGCCGCGGCCTGCGCGAAGAATTGGATTCGGGAGAGCCGTTTGATAAACGCCGTCCTTGATGAGCGACTTGTCGATATAAACGGCAACCACTTCGCCAAGGATCAGCCATCCCTGCACCGGATCGCCGGTATGGGTCTTGAACTGAACGACATCGGTGACCTTGCATTCCATCGCGGCGCGACTTTCCGCGACGCGTGGAACGTTCACGAAGCGGCTTGGTGCCTTGGTTAGTCCGGCGACTTCGAATTCATCGACGCCTCGCGCAAGTGGCGACGACGTTACGTTCATCTGGTCGCCAAGATCCTTGCTCACCAGATTCCAGACAAATTCCCTGGTCTCAGAGACATTCTGAACGGTGTCCTTCCACGAGATCGACGCAAAGCCGAGAATGGGCGGGTCATAGTTGAATGCATTGAAGAAGCTGTACGGCGCGAGATTGATTTCGCCCTTTGGTGTTCGCGACGAAATCCAGCCGATCGGCCGCGGAGCAATAATGGCGTTGAAGGGGTTATGCCGAAGTCCATGTCCTTTCGCTGGCTCGTAAACATGCATGTCGTGCAAATCCATTCGTCCGCTCCACGGGTAAGCCACCAACGCGGATGCGCACGCGGCAAGATCGATCATATGATATAAGTTCGAAAATAGAACTTAAATTGAGCGATTGGTAAAACCGCTCTGCGCGGCCATGGAAGGGGCGCTTGCTTATGAGTTCGGCGGATCGATCCCCGCACGTTTAGGACGATCCGGTATCTCATTCTTTCTGCTCAGGAAAAGTGGCCCTCAAAGTCTGATTGACTCCTCGGCCCCTCTTAGCTTTATATTAGAACATATCATGAACAAATAAGCCCGTCACTCGTTCAACCCGCGGCGACGGACCCAAAAACTCCAGGAGCGGCGCATGACCAGCGCGCGCATGAACACACTTGCGTCCCTGCGGGGGACCATTGGCCGCCTCGAGGGCGAGAGCGATGGGCTTGCGCGCGTGACGCTGGGCCATACGGATGCGGACGCCGTGTTGCAGGGCGGGCTGGTGCGCGGCGCGTTGCATGAGGTGTTCGCCGAGGGTGGCCGTCATGGCGCGGCGGCGACGGGTTTTATCGCGGGCCTTGCGCATCGCCTCGCGGGGCAGCGGCCGCTGATGTGGGTGCGGCAGGATTTCACGGAACTTGAATCCGGTGCGCTCTCGATGAGCGGCCTCAATGAGCTCGGGCTCGATCCGCGTCTCCTGGTGACGGTCCGGGCTGCGGATGCCGAGACGGCGCTGCGCGCGGCAGCCGATGCGATTGCCTGCGATGCGTTGGGTGCCGTGGTGCTGGATGTCTGGGGCGAGGTGCGTGCGCTCGATCTGGTCGCGAGCCGCAGGCTGACGCTGGCCGCGCGCGCCTCGAATGTCACGTGTCTGGTACTGCGCACGGCGGCCACGCCATCGGCCAGTACGGCGGAGACGCGGTGGGTGGTGCGTCCAGCATCTTCATCTTCCGCAATGGAGGCATGGGGCGCGCCGATGCTCGATGTACAACTTGTTCGCAATCGTCACGGCCAGACCGGACAATGGATCATGGAGTGGAAATGTGATGAGGGCCTCTTCCGTGAAGGCGCGGCGTCTTCTCAGCCTGTGGCTGCCGTGCCTGCCGACAGATCGCTTGAAGCGTCAGCTTTCGGGACAAGACGCCGCGCCGGATGATACGCGTCCGTGCGTCGTTGTCGCCAAGCTGAACAATGCGCTGCAAATTTCCGCGTTGAACGATGCCGCTGCTGGCATCGGCCTTGAGATCGGACTGCCGCTGGCGAACGCGCGCGCGGTCTGTCCCGATGTGGAGGTGTTCGACGCCGACGAGGCAGCGGATGCGAAACTGCTGGAAGCCATCGCCGATTGGTGCGACCGCTTTACGCCGCTGGTGGCGCTCGATCCGCCTCACGGGTTGCTGCTCGATATCAGCGGTTGCGCGCATCTGTTCGGCGGCGAGGCCGCGATGTTGCGTAACGTCTGCGCATCGCTGGCGCGGCAAGGTTTTATCATCAACGCGGCGATTGCCGGCACGCCGGTCTGCGCGCGCACGGTGGCGCGCGCGGCGCGAAGCTGCATCGTTCCCGATGGAGAGGAAGCCCATGCCGTCAGTTCACTCCCGGTATTCGCGCTCGGCGCTGACGATGCCATCACGCGAGGCCTGCGCCGCGCTGGTCTGAAAACGATTGGCGATGTGGCGGCGCGTGCGCCGCACGAACTTGCCGCACGCTTCGGCGCCGCGTTCGTGAACTTGTTGCAGCAGGCATTAGGGCAAGCCGATGCGCCGATTTCGCCGCGAAAGCCGCTGCCGGATTTCATGGTGGAGAAGCGTTTCCCCGAACCGGTCGCGACCGGCAACGTGATCGCGGCGATCCTCTCCGCTCTGGCGCAGATGCTGGTCGCGGCGATGGACAAGCAGGGTAAGGGTGCGCGGCGGCTGGAGGCGAGTTTCTTCCGCACTGACGGCGCGGTGCGGACCATCACAGTGGAGACCGGACAGCCCGTTAGCAGGGTCAACGTGGTCGATCGCCTGTTTCGCGAAAGGCTGGATGCGCTGGCCGATCCACTCGATCCCGGTTTCGGGTTCGATCTGATCCGGTTGTCCGCCAGCCGTGTTGAGATCGTCGTGCAGGAGCAGCGCGATTTCGATACCCGCGCGCAGGACAATGACGAGGTGGCGGCGCTGATCGACCGCATCGCCGCTCGTATCGGCGGCAAGCGTGTCGTGGTGCATCTGCCGCAGGACACGCATATTCCCGAACGCGCAGCGATCGCCGCGTCTGCGCAGCAGTATCTTGCCGCCGCCGCTGTTGCAGAATGGCCCGCGTGCGTCGAATCCGAGCCGCCGCTGCGTCCGCTGCGGCTGTTCGAGCGGCCGGAAGAAATCAAGGTCGCTGCGGCCGCCGTCCCTGACGGGCCGCCGCCCCGGTTTACATGGCGCCGCGCTACGCATGCCGTGGTGCGGGTGGAGGGGCCTGAGCGCATCGCCATGGAGTGGTGGAGACACAAGGATGAAGCGCTGACGCGTGATTATTTCCGCGTCGAGGATGCGGAAGGAATGCGCTTCTGGATCTACCGCGATGGTCTTTACGGCAGCGAACTTGTCACCGAAGAGGGCGAAGCGGTTCCTCCCAAATGGTTCGTGCATGGGCTGTTCGCATGAAAGTCACCGACTATGCGGAAATCGGGATCACGACGAATTTCTCGTTCCTGCGCGGCGGTTCGCAGCCGCAGGAATATGTGCATCAGGCCAGCGAGTTTCGCATTCCAGCCATCGGCATTGCCGACCGCAACACGCTGGCCGGCGTTGTACGCGCTTACAAGGAACTCGAGAACCCTGATGTCAAATTCAAACCCAGGCTGCTGATAGGCGCACGCCTTGTCTTCATGGACGGGACGCCGGACATCCTGATCTATCCGCGCGATCGCGCCGCCTATGGCCGACTGTGCCAGTTGCTGACGCGCGGCAAGCTCAAGGCAGAGAAGGGCGAGTGTCATCTCACGCTCGACGACCTTCTGGATTTTGCAGAAGGACAGTTGCTGGTCCTGTCGCTGCCGCATCGTTTTGAAGCCGCGACGGCTCTGAAGGTTCTCGATCAATTGAAGCGCAGCCGCGCCGTCGGCGCAAAAGATGTCTGGCTCGCGGCGAGCCTGCTGTATCGTGGCGATGACAGGCGGCGTCTTGGCAGGCTTCAGCGTTTGGCGGCGGCGGCCCGCGTACCGCTGCTGGCGATCAATGAGGTGCTTTACCATCATCCCGCGCGACGGTTGTTGCAGGATGTCCTGACCTGTATCCGGGAAAAAACGACGATCATGCGTGCCGGCAGGCGGCTCGAAGCCAATGCCGAGCGGCATCTGAAACCCGGCTTCGAGATGGCGCGGCTATTTCGCGATCTGCCGGGCGCGATTGCGGAAACCATGCGCTTCGCCGATCGCATCACCTTCACGCTCGACGAACTGAAATATCAGTATCCGGATGAGCCTGTCCCGCCGGGCAAGACCGCACAACAGCACCTTGAAGACCTGACGTGGGCAGGCGTGGTGAAATATTTCCCCGGCGGAATCGATGAAAAACTGGATGGGACTCTCAAGAAAGAACTGCGGCTGATCGAGAAGCTCGGATATGCGCATTACTTCCTGACGGTTCATGACATCGTCAATTATGCTCGCAGTCAAAACATACTTTGCCAAGGTAGAGGCTCGGCGGCGAATTCGGCTGTCTGCTATGTACTTGGCATTACCTCGGTGAATCCCGCTGAAACCGATGTGCTGTTCGAGCGGTTCATTTCCGAGGAGCGCCTTGAGCCGCCGGACATCGATGTCGATTTCGAGCATTCACGCCGCGAAGAGGTGATGCAGTATGTCTACAGGCGATATGGCCGTCACCGTGCTGCGATCGTCGCCACCGTCATTCATTACCGCCCGCGCAGCGCCATCCGCGATGTGGGCAAGGCGCTGGGACTGACTGAAGACGTCACCGCCGCGCTGGCGGATACGGTGTGGGGAAGCTGGGGCGACGGTGTCAGCGACATGCAGATCCGGCAGGCGGGATTCGATCCGGGCAACCCGATGGTTCGACGTGCCGTTGAACTGGCCACCGAACTGATCGAGTTCCCGCGTCATCTGTCGCAGCATGTCGGTGGCTATGTGCTGACGCAGGATCGGCTCGACACCTATGTCCCCATCGGCAATGCCGCGATGGACGACCGCACCTTCATCGAATGGGACAAGGACGACATCGATACCCTGAAAATGATGAAGGTCGATGTGCTGGCGCTCGGCATGCTGACTTGCATCCGGAAATGTTTCGACCTGATCGCAGATCACAAAGGGGCACGATATGAGCTCGCTGATATCAAGTCCGAAAACAATGACAGCGATAAAGTCTTCGACATGTTGTGCAAGGGGGAATCCCTTGGCGTTTTTCAGGTCGAGAGCCGGGCGCAGATGAACATGCTGCCGCGCCTGAAGCCGCGCACGTTCTACGATCTTGTGATCGAGGTTGCCATTGTGCGGCCGGGGCCGATCCAGGGCAACATGGTGCATCCTTATCTCAAGCGGCGAAACGGGGAGGTGCAGGTCAGTTATCCATCGCCGTCGCCGGAATGCGGCGGCAAGGACGAGCTTGAGAAAATTCTTCACAAGACGCTGGGAATCCCGCTGTTTCAGGAACAGGCGATGCGGATCGCCATGGCGGCGGCGGAATTCACGTCCGAAGAGGCCAACGGATTGCGCCGCGCCATGGCCACGTTCCGCAATGTCGGGACCATGCCGAAGTTCGAGAAGCGCATGGTTAGCCGGATGATCGCGCGGGGATATGATCCTCAGTTTGCGCAAAACTGTTTCAATCAGATCAAGGGTTTTGGTAGCTATGGTTTCCCGGAAAGCCACGCATCGGCCTTCGCGCAGCTTGTTTACGTGTCGTCCTGGCTCAAGTGTTATCACCCTGACGCATTCTGTTGCGGTCTGCTGAATTCGCAGCCGATGGGTTTCTATGCGCCGGCGCAGATCGTCGGCGATGCGCGCAAGAACGGCGTCGAAGTGCGCGAGATCGATGTATCGCACAGCTTCGGGCAAAACACCCTGGAAGAGCACGCCGTGAAGCATTGCGCCGTGCGGCTTGGATTCCGGCAGATCGATGGTTTCGAGGTGTACGATCCGGACGAGGAAAAACTGGACAAGGCCAGATCTGCTGTTGCGAAGAGCAGGGCAAAGCCCCGCGAAGATTACTGGGATCAGCGCATTGTCGCCGCGCGGTCACGGAAACCATTCACGTCGCTGGAAGACTTCGCGCGAGAAACGCGGTTGCCGAAGCGTGCGCTGATCCTGCTGGCGGACGCCGACGCGTTCCGCTCGCTCGGTCTCGACCGTCGCGAAGCGCTGTGGTCCGTGCGGCGGTTGCCGGACGATATTCCGTTGCCGTTGTTTTCCGCCACTGCCGCGCGCGAGCAACCCGATGAAATCGCTCAGCCGTTACCCGAGATGCCGCTGCCTGAGCAGGTGGTGGCTGATTATCAGACCATCCGGTTGTCATTGAAGGGGCATCCGATGGAATTCCTGCGGCCGAAATTTGCGGAAGAGGGCTTGGTGGCGTGCGAGGCTGTCGCTCATTCTCATGACAGACAGCGGGTGCGCTGTGCCGGGGTGGTGCTGGTCCGGCAGCGGCCCGGCAGTTCCAAGGGTGTGGTGTTCATGACGCTGGAGGACGAGACCGGCATTGCCAACATCGTGGTGTGGCCGAAGGTGATGGAAAAATTCCGCAAGGAAGTGATGGGCGCACGGCTGATCGAGGTGCGGGGTGTCATTCAGAGCAGCCCGGACAAGGTCGTTCATCTGGTAGCCGAGTGTCTGTTCGATCGCTCCCATGACTTGATGAATCTTGCCAATGACGCGCTTGGAGGGAGGCATCCGATCCCTCCCGATGCGGATGTCATCGAACCGCTGGAAGAAGAGCAGAAGGCACATTCGGGCAACCCGGTTCACAAAATCCGCCATCCGCGCAATGTCCGCATTCTTCCACGTTCGCGGGATTTCCACTGATACGATTTGTGAATTGTGCTGGTCTCCCATCATCTGCATCAATGATGATGCAGATGCCGGAGCCGCGCCATGAAGACCGTTCACGATATCCTGTCTGATCTCTGGACCCTTGGCGGCGGTGAATCTTCCGCGCTCGATGCCGTCACGCTGACGGGACGCGAGCCCATGCTGCCGTCGTCATTCCGTGTCGGCGCCGCGTCGCAGGTGACGATTGCCGCCGCCGGGCTTGCCGCCGCGGAAATATGGAAGGCGCGCGGTGGCGAGGCACAAGGTATCTCTGTCGACATGATGCATGCGGCTGCCGAGTGCCGCAGCGAGCGTTACCTGCGCGTTGACGACAAGCCGCCGCCACCGGCCTGGGACGCCATCGCCGGGGTCTACAAAACGGGCGATGGACGCTTTGTCCGTCTTCACACCAATTTTCCGCATCATCGCGACAATGTCTGCAAGGTGCTGGCCTGCAATCCGGAGCGCGACGACGTCCAGCGCGCCTTGATGCAATGGAAAGGCGAGGCATTCGAGACCGCCGCCTATGCGGGTGGATGCGTCGTCTCGATGATGCGGTCGCATGACGAATGGCTTGCAACGCCCCAGGCGCAGGCGCTTGAACAATTGCCGCTGATTCAGATCGAGAAAATCGGCGAGGCGCCGCCGAGGCCCTGGCCGGCCGGTGATCGCCCACTGACGGGATTGCGTGTCCTCGATCTGTCGCGGGTCATCGCGGGTCCGGTCGCGGGGCGCACATGGGCCGCCCACGGTGCGGACGTGATGCTGATTTCCTCGCCGAACCTGCCGTCCATTCCATGGCTGGTCATCGACACCGGGCGCGGCAAGCTGACGAGTTTCGCCGACCTCAAGACGGAGCAGGGCCGGGACGCGCTGCGCGGCCTGCTGGCATCGGCAGATATTTTCTCTCAAGGCTACCGCCCGCAATCGATCGCCGCGCTCGGCTTTTCGCCGGAAGATGCCGCGCGGATCAGTCCAGGTATCGTTTACGTGTCGATGGGTGCCTATGGCCACGCCGGTTCCTGGGCCGGTCGCCGGGGCTTCGACTCTCTGGTCCAGACCTCGACGGGTTTCAACCACGCCGAGGGCAAGGCCGCCGGTGCCGAAGGGCCGAGGGAGTTGCCGATGCAGATTCTCGACCACGCCACCGGATACTTGATGGCGTTTGGTGCCATGATGGCGCGCCTGCGGCAGGCACGGGAGGGCGGAAGCTGGCATGTGAGGGTTTCGCTGGCGCAGACCGGGCGCTGGTTGTGGAACCTCGGCCGGCTGGATGACGGTCTCGCGACGGCAGACCTGACGGCGGACGAGATTCTGCCGTTTATCGAACAAAGCCCATCGGGTTTTGGTGCATTGCGAGGTGTTCGTCACGCCGCTGTGATGTCGGCGACTCCTGCGTTCTGGCAGCGCCCGGCCATGCCGCTCGGTTCCCACGAGCCGGTGTGGCCATCACGCGGCCGACGTTAACCGAAAATAATTTCCATTCCGTCGGTTTTTGATTGTCCTGAGCATGAAAGTGGAACTATTAGCCTGACAGGCTGCGTCAGCTCGCCGCAGGACCACGGGTTTTCGAATGACCGAAAAGACAAGCGGACTGAGTGCCTTGATTGCCTGGACTCAGGCCATGCCCCGGCAACGGTTGGCTGTGGGCGCCGGTGTGGTTGTGATCGCGGGTTTGGCGGCGTTTGGCCTGACGTTTGTGGGGGCTTCGCCCAAAAACCATTCCGACGTCTCGAGCCAATCTCGAAAAGGTCTGCTGCGCTATACGCCGACGGCGGCGGAATGGGCCAGCCTGACCGTTCAGCCGGTGGTTGAACGTGCGTTCCGCGCCGAGCATGTCACAGAGGGCAAGATCGCGGTCGATGAAGATCGTTCGACGCCGGTGTTCTCGCCCTATGCCGGCCGCGTCACCAAGTTGCTGGCGCGACCTGGCGACAAGGTCACGCAGGGGCAGTCGCTGTTTGTGATCGAGGCTGCCGACAATGTTCAGGCGCAGAACGATTTTATCACGGCGGCAACCGCGCTGAACAAGGCGAAGTCGCAGCTCGAACTGGCTCAGATCCAGGACAAGCGCGCCCGCGACCTTTATGAAGGCAAGGCCGCGCCACTGAAGGACTATCAGCAATCGCAGGCGGCGCTGGTGTCGGCACAGAATGATATGCGCTCGAGCGAGACGGCGCTGGAAGCTGCGCGCAGCCGGCTGCGCATGCTGGGTCTGACCGACGATGCCATTGCCGCCTTTCAGGACAAGGGCCGCATCAATCGCGAGACGACGATCTTCTCGCCGATCGCCGGCACTGTCGTGCAGCGCAAGGTCGGCCCCGGACAATACGTCAATGCGGGTGCGAGCGATCCGGTGTTCGTTGTCGGCGATCTGTCGACTGTCTGGCTGACGGCGTTCGTGCGCGAAACCGAAGCTCCGGCTATCGAGGTCGGGCAGGAGGTCGCGTTCAGCGTGCTTGCGTTCCCGGGGCGCGTCCTGAATGCACGCATCAATTATGTCTCGGCGGCAATCGACCCGGCCTCGCGCCGGCTGATGGTGCGGGCGACAATCGACAACCCGGACGGATTGCTGAAGCCGGAAATGTTCGCCAACGTCACGATCTATTCCGCGGGAGATCGCTCCGCTGTCGGCGTGCCTAAACAGGCACTGATCTATGAAGGCGATCAGGTGCGGGTCTGGGTCGTGCGCGACGACAAGTCCATCGAGCTGCGCCAGATCAAGGTGGGGCTTGCCAACGGGGATCTCGTCGAGGTGAAGGGCAATCTGTCGCCCGGCGAGCAGATCGTCACCAAGGGCAGCCTGTTCATCGACCGCGCGGCATCCGGCAGCTAGTCCGCTCTGTGTCTTTCCCCGACGTCATCCGCTCCCGCTGAAAGACCCGGTCTCGATGGATCGTCTCGTTGCTCTCGCCGTCCACCGCCGCTTCCTCATGGTGGCGTTGTTCGTCATGACGCTCATCGGGGGCGTGATCGCTTTTCAGCAACTCAACATCGAAGCCTATCCCGATCCGACCCCGCCGATGGTCGATATCGTGACACAAAGTCCCGGCCTGTCGGCCGAGGAGATCGAGCGTTACATCACGATCCCGATTGAGACGCAGGTCGCGGGCCTCAAGAACCTGCGCACTATCCGCACGATCTCGCTCTATGGCCTTTCGGACGTCAAACTTCAGTTCTCGTTCGATTACACCTACGACGAAGCCTTGCAGCAGGTACTCAACCGTCTGTCGCAGTTGAGCCCGCTGCCGGGCAATGTGCAGCCGCAGATATCGCCGTTAAGCCCCATCGGTGAAATTTTCCGCTACCGGCTGGTGGGGCCGCCGAACTACAGCGTACTCGATCTCAAGACGTTGCAGGACTGGGTGTTGCAACGGCGCTTCCGCAGCGTGCCCGGCGTGATCGACGTCACGAGCTGGGGCGGCAAGACCAAGACCTACGAGCTTCAGGTCGATTTCAACAAGCTGATCGCCTACGGGCTGACGCTGCCGCAACTGTTGCAGGCCGTGGGCAATGCCAACATCAATGTCGGCGGCAACACGGTGAATATTGGCGCGCAGTCCGCGGTGGTGCGCGGCGTCGGTCTCATTCGTTCGATTGACGATCTCGCGACCACCATGATCGCGCAGAGCGGCGGAAACCCGGTTCTGGTGCGGGATGTCGCCAAGGTCACTGTCGGCGAGAAGCCGCGGCTCGGTATCGCCGGCATGAACATGGACGACGATATCGTTCAGGGCATCGTGCTGATGCGCCGGGGCGAGCAGAGTTCTCCGACGATCGCGCGGGTCGAACAACTGGTCAATTCGATCAACAGGTCCAGCATCCTGCCGCCCGGCGTGCGGATCGAACGCATCTACGATCGCAAGGATCTGATCGACACGACCACGCACACCGTGCTGCACAACATGGTGGTGGGCATCATTCTGATCGTGCTGTTGCAATGGCTGTTCCTGGGCAACCTGCGCAGCGCGGTGATCGTCGGTGCGACGATTCCGTTCGCGCTGTTCTTTGCCGTCATCATCATGGTGCTGCGGGGTGAATCCGCGAATCTCCTTTCGGTGGGCGCGATCGATTTCGGCCTGATCGTTGACGGCACCGTCATCATGGTCGAGGCGATTTTCCGCAGGCTTTCGCAGACCACGGCACTCTCTGCCTCGGAAGAAAGCGCGATCTCGCCCGATACCATCATGGGCATGAAGACTCACGCCATTCTCAGCGCCGCTGCCGACGTCTCTCGTTCGATCTTCTTCGCGGCCGCGATTATCATCGCGGCGTTCCTGCCGCTGTTCACGCTGAGCGGTGTGGAAGGTCACATCTTCGGGCCCATGGCGAAGACTTACGCCTATGCGCTGGCCGGCGGGCTGCTTGCGACCTTTACGGTCACTCCGGCGTTGAGTGCGATCATTCTTCCCGCGCACATCCAGGAAACCGAAACCCGCATCATGCAATGGCTGCATCACATCTATATGCCGTTGCTTCGTTGGGCGGTCGGGAACCGGCGGATTGTGATGACGGTGGCGGGGGCGCTTGTTGTCCTCACATTCGTCGCAGTGCGGATGCTCGGACTCGAATTTCTGCCGAAGCTGGAGGAAGGCAATCTGTGGATTCGCGCCACGTTGCCGCCGACCATCTCGCTGGAAGAAGGCAACTCCTACGTCAACGAGATGCGGAAGGTCATTCGCGCACGGCCGGAGGTGGAATCGGTGGTGTCGCAACACGGGCGGCCGGATGACGGAACCGATGCGGCGGGGTTGTTCAATGCGGAATTCTTTGCGCCGCTGAAGCCGGTGAGCGAATGGCCAGGCTCTCGCGACAAGGATGAACTGACAGGCGAACTGCTGGCGCAATTGCAGAAGAAGTTCCCTGGCGTCGAGTTCAATTTCTCGCAATACCTTCAGGACAATGTCGCCGAAGCGGTGTCGGGCGTGAAGGGCGAGAACTCGATCAAGCTTTACGGCAACGACCTCGTCGAGCTAACCAACACCGCCAACAAGATCAAATCCGTCCTCTCGACCGTGAAGGGCGTGACCGACCTCTCGGTGTTCACGTCGCTCGGTCAGCCGACGATTCAGATCGATATCGACCGCGCCCGGGCCGCGCGTTATGGCCTTTCGCCGGGCGATATCAACGCAACCATTCGCGTTGCGATCGGCGGCGACAGCGCCGGCGACCTGTACGAACCCGGCAGCGATCGTCATTTCCCGATCATCGTTCGTCTTGCACCTGAGTATCGAAAGAGCGCCGAGGCGATTCACAATCTTCGCATCGGTGCGCAGGGGCCGAATGGAATTCAGCAAATTCCTCTATCCGAAGTGGCATCGATCAACCTTGTGTCAGGAGCGGCCTACATCTACCGCGAGCAGCAGGAGCGCTATCTCCCGATCAAGTTCTCTGTTCGCGAGCGTGACCTCGGCGGCGCCATCAAGGAAGCACAGGACAAGGTCGCCGAGCAGGTCCAGCTTCCGGCCGGTTCGCGGATCGAATGGGTCGGTGAGTTCGGCAATCTTCAGGACGCGATCAGGCGGCTGTCGATCGTGGTGCCGATCAGCCTCGCGCTGATCGGGATATTGTTGTGGTTCAACTTCGGATCGATGACGGACACTCTGCTGGCGATGAGCGTCATTCCCATGGCTGTGCTTGGCGGCGTGCTTGGATTGCTGTTCGGCGGCATTCCTTTCAGCGTGTCGGCGGCAATCGGTTTCATCGCGCTGTTCGGCATTGCCGTGATGGACGGCATCATCATTCTGTCGCAGTACAACCAACTGATCGATGAGGGTTTTGATCGCATCAAGGCCGTGATCCGGACCGGGGAGTTGCAGTTGCGTCCCGTGCTGATGACCTGCGTCGTCGCGGGCGTTGGATTGCTTCCGGCGGCGATGTCGTCGGGCATCGGATCGCAGGTGCAGAAGCCGCTCGCGGTGGTGGTGGTGACCGGCATGATGCTTGCGCCGCTGGTCATCCTGATCACGCTGCCGGTGCTGATCTCGATCTTCGCGCGCAGGACGCGCTGAGTGCGCTATCGTCCCGATGGAATGCGCAGGCCGTGCCAGGCGTCACGGACCTGATGATAGTGAACCGCTGGCAGATAGTCCGGCGTATTGAGGCCGAGCGTTCTGACATCGAGGCGGCCGATCGCGCTCAGCAGCGTGTAGGATGCGATCACGCGGTCACGCTGCGCCAGGATCTGGCGCGACCGAGCTGCCGTGAGATCCTGCTGTGAGTTGAGGACGTCAATGGTGGTGCGCTGTCCGGCCTGCGCCTCGCGCCGCACGCCTTGCAAAGCAATGTTCGCCGATTTCACCTCGGCTTCCGCAGCGGCGAGCGCGACCTTGGTGCCTTCGCTGCTGATCCAGGCGCTGATCGCCGCGGTACGCGCCTGATTTCTCACCTGTTCCAGCACAAGCCGGCTTTGTACCGCCGTTTCCTTCGCCTGCCGTGTCTGCGAGGCGGCGGTGCCGCCGTCGTAAATCGGCAACGTGAGGGCGCCGACCACGGACGCCTGATCGGCACGCTTGGTGCCGAGGTTGGGGTCGCTGTCGGCGCTGCGGTTGACGTTGCCCTGCACATTGACTTGCGGCAGCAGGCTGCTCTCGGCAATGCTGATGGTCGTGGTCGCGACATCGACGTCGTAGGTTGCTGCGATGACCGCCGGATTTTCACGGATCGAGCTGTCGATGGCGTCTTGCCGGCTCTGCGGAACGAAGCGGTCGACCGTTTGGGCGGGTGTGAGCGTGCCCGGCATGTTGCCGATCACCTGCGCATAGATGGCGCGGCTGGTTTCCAGCGCGACTTCGGCGGCGTTGAGGTCGGCGAGGCCGCGGCTCAGCCGCGCTTCCGCCTGGGCGGTGTCCGTCGGCGTGACGTCACCGGCGTCAAGGCGCTTCCTGGTGATGCCGAGCGTTTCGCGCAGGAATGCGACGTTGCCGCGCTGGGTTTCGACCAGTGCCTGATTGGAGATCACGTTCATATAGGCGGTGACGGCATCGAGCAGGACGCCCTGACCGGTATTGCGCAAGGCCTCGCGGCCCGACAGCACCTGAAACTCCGCGACACGGACGCTGTTCGCGGTCTTGAAGCCGTTGAACAGGTTTTGCGTGACCGTGACGCCAATGGTCCATGGCTTCAGCGTCGCGGTCTGGATGGTGTTATCCAGAAGCAGATTGCGAACCGGCTGCAATCCGGCGCTCAGGCTCGCGACGATCTGCGGACGATAGCCGGCCAGCGCCTGTGGCACGTTCTCGTCAGTGGCGCGCTGCTGGGCACGGCTGGCATTGAGCTGCGGATTGGATTGATAGGCTTTGACGAGCGCCTCGCTCAGCGTCTCGGCCCGCGCCTGTGCTCCGAATCCGGCGGACAGCGCGAGACCGATAGCGACGCCCGACACTCCAAAGCGCCAGCCTACGCCACCAAACCCTGAAGCACGCCGAGCCATCGTTTTCCGCAACAATCCAAGATTCACAGCAGCGGTGGGATTGCACCATCCGGCACGCTTCATTCGTACACTGTTTAGAGGCCGATGTTGGCTCGGGCAAACCTTAGAACACAGAAAATAGCTGACTGTGACAATGTACACCGGTTTGTTATCTCGCCGGACGGTATTATCTTGACCGATCAATGCCCTACGGCGAAATTGCTGATCAATGGCCTCAATCGGGAGCGAGCAACCGCGCGCCCCTCATGCGATGACGGCGGCCTGTCCGGCGCAGTGGATCAGCAGACATCCGATGCCAAGAATCTTCTCCGACCCCGATGCGATCGCGGACGATATCATTCGCGAGGTCGGAACGAAGCTGGTGGTCGGTCTGCCGCTGGGCCTTGGCAAGGCCAATCACATCGTCAATGCGCTGTTTCGGCGCGCTTTGAGTGACCGATCGATCCATCTGACCATTTTCACGGCGCTGACCCTTGAGAAGCCGACACCATCGGCCGATCTCGAACGGCGATTTATTGGACCGGTGATAGACCGGCTGTTCGGCGGCTATCCGGATCTGGATTACGCCAAGGCGCTGCATGCCAGGACGCTGCCGCCCAATATCGAGATTGTCGAATTTTTCTTCCTGGCGGGCAAATGGCTCGGCAATGCCTATCCGCAGCAACACTACATCTCTGCGAATTATACCCACGCCTCGTCATACCTGCTGACGCGCGGCGTCAACGTCATCGCGCAACTGGTGGCCAAGCGCATCGTCGGTGGTCATGCCCGATACAGCCTGAGTGGCAACACCGACACGACGCTCGATTTGATGCGGGCACGCTCCGAAGGCCGGATTGCGTTCAAGATCGTAGGACAGGTGAATTCCGAACTTCCGTTCATGCCGGGGCAGGGCGATCTGGCCGGGGATGAATTTCATGCGGTGCTCGACAGCCCGGAGACAGACTTTCCGCTGTTCGCGCCGCCGTCGGAGCCGATCTCGGATACGAAGTATGCGATCGGGCTGCATTCCGCGGGACTGGTGCGCGATGGCGGCACCCTGCAGATCGGGATCGGGCAGGTTGGTGATGCGCTCGCGCAAGGCTTGATCGTTCGTCATCGCGACAATGCCGCCTATCGCGAAATCATGTCGCGGCTGGCCCCGGAGCAGGCGCCGCGCGAAACGGAACCATTCACGGCCGGTCTTTACGGCGTCAGTGAAATGTTTTTCGAGGCGTTTCTCGCGCTGATCGATGCCGGCGTGTTGAAGCGTAAGGTTGACGGGGCTCTGCTCCACGCAGCGTTCTTCCTCGGACCGAACTCCTTCTACCGCGCGCTGCGCGAGATGAAGCCCGAGCAGATCGAACGTATCCAGATGGTGCCGGTCTCGTTTACCAACCAGCTCTATGGCGGCGAGGATGCCAAGCGGCGGGCGCGCGTTGACGCGCGGTTCGTCAACAATGCGATGATGGCAACGCTGATGGGGGCTGTGGTCTCCGACGGTCTCGATAACGGTCAGGTCGTGAGCGGCGTCGGCGGGCAGTATAATTTCGTGGCGCAGGCATTTGCACTTGAGGGCGCGCGCTCGATGCTGACGCTGGAATCGACGCGAGGCTTCGGCAAGAAGGTCGCGTCCAATGTTCGGTGGTCCTATGGGCACACCACGATTCCGCGTCACCTGCGCGATGTCATTGTCACCGAATACGGCATCGCCGATCTGTGGGGCAAATCGGACGCCGATGTGATCGCGGCCATGCTGTGCGTGACGGATTCGCGATTTCAATCCGAACTGATGCGGCAGGCAAAGGACGCGGGCAAACTTCCAAACAGGTATGAAATCCCCGCCGCCCACCGAGAGAATTTCCCGGATCGCATCGCCGCAGCCTTGAAGCCGGCACGTGATGCCGGATTGCTGGCGGCGTTTCCGTTCGGCAGCGACTTCACGGACGTCGAGCAGCGGTTGATTCCAGCCTTGCAGATTCTCAAGGAAGCCACGGCCAGCAAGCTCAGCCTGATAGAGC
This sequence comes from Afipia sp. MLSD5-FHT05B12, assembly GCF_058793355.1. Lineage (NCBI taxonomy): Bacteria > Pseudomonadati > Pseudomonadota > Alphaproteobacteria > Hyphomicrobiales > Nitrobacteraceae > Afipia > Afipia sp. MLSD5-FHT05B12. The sequence goes on along the minus strand of NZ_JBXAFS010000005.1, from coordinate 196,759 downwards.
TTGCGTGGCAGGGCTTTCGTATGGGTCCGCCGGACGCGGACACGGCTGCCTGTCTGGCGCGGCTCCAGCTTGACAGGCCCGGATCATTCACCGACCGGCTCTATCGCGCCTTGCTGACCGCGGCGCTGAAGCGATCATTTAAGGTATGAGTGTTCATCGTCGTAGCCGGAATTGTTCCGGCCATCCACGCCTTGTTTTGACTTGATTTTGGAAAGACGTGGATGCCCGGCACGACGGCCGGGCATGACGAAGATGGATAGCTTGTCTGCCTTAGCGGTTCTTGAAGTTCGGCTTCCGCTTCTCGATGAAAGCGGCCATGCCCTCGGAGCGGTCTTCGAGCGCAAAGGTCGCGTGGAACAGATCGCCTTCGACATTCATGCCTTCCGCGAGCGTTGTTTCCAGCGCACGGTTGACGGCGCTTTTGGCCATCGCGGTCGCAGGCTGCGACATCGATGCGATCTTCTCCGCGATCGCAAGAACTTCTTCCATCAGTTTGTCGGCCGGGAAAATACGGCTGACGAGACCTGAGCGTTCGGCTTCCGCCGCATCCATCATCCGGCCGGTGAGACACAGATCCATCGCCTTGGATTTGCCGACCGCGCGCGTCAGCCGCTGTGTGCCGCCGAGTCCCGGAATGGTGCCGAGCGTGATTTCGGGTTGACCGAACTTAGCGGTATCGGACGCGATGATGATGTCGCACATCATGGCAAGCTCGCAGCCGCCGCCGAGCGCATAGCCGCTGACCGCAGCAATTGTCGGCTTCTTGCAGGTCGCGACGCGGTCGCCGCCGATGTCCATGAAGTCCTGGTTGAACATGTCGACGAATTGCTTGGGCTGCATCTCCTTGATGTCGGCACCTGCGGCGAATGCCTTTTCGTTGCCGGTGACGACGATGCAGCCGATGGCTTCGTCTTCTTCGAGGTCGTCGATGGCCGAGGCGATTTCGCTGAAGACATCGAAGGAGAGCGCATTGAGCATTTTGGGCCGGTTGATCCGCACGATGCCGACCGCGCCCTTGTTCTCAACGATGATGTGTTCGAATGCCGTCATGTTTCGCCCCTTGGATGATGTCGGAAAATCAGCGTGTGTGACGCCGTTGGGCGGCAATGTGCCTTCCGGGACCGGGCTCTGCAAGACCGGGGATGTCGGGTTGGTCGGCGCGCGTGCAACAAAAACGCCGGTTCGCAAGGCTGCGGACCGGCGTTTGCGCCTGATGCAGACGGTGTTTGCGTCAGGTGATGAGCAGGCGGGCTGCCGATGCCAGCGTCAGCAGGCTTCCGAAGGCGATGAAGATCTTGCCGATCAGTGACGTCTTGCTCCAGGGGTCACCGTCGTCGGTCTTGAACACCGGCTTTTCCGATGACGACACCGCCCGGACGATCTTGCCGCTTTGCGCCGGCGCCGGCTCGGATATGGCGGGGGAGGCCGGAGTACTGGAGTCCTGCGCCGTCTCGGCCGTCGCAGCGCGGTCGGCATCGGTCAACTGATCGGCGGAAGCAAGCTGCACACCATCGACGACCGGAATGTCGGAGCTGTCGAGGGCGGCGAAATTCCTGGCCTGATCTTCCGCCAGTGCCTGAGCGCGTGCATTTGCGACTGTTGACGGCAGTTCGTTCTTGGCCGCGTCGGCCCCGTTCTTCTTTTCGGTTGCGGCCTGTTTTTCGGCAGGCTTTTGCGCGAAGGTTTTGGACGACTTCGGCGCGGCCTTTTTCATGTGCCGCGCCTGAGCCGTCCGGGATTTCTTCGCGGCCTGAGCCCGCCGCTTCTTGAATTTCGAGAGGACGATTGGACGATCTGCCGAGGCTACGCTGGTCTTCGCAACTGATTTGGCGGTCGATTTGGTAGCCGCCGTTGCCGGCTCGCCCGAAAAGCTCATCCAGATTCCGGCGGCAGCGACCAGCGCCGCTAATCCTGCACTCCTGATCCGCATGGCAATTTCCCCTTTTGCCAAAGCCTCCAGCAAAGGGAACAGACCGGTGCGGAATGGCCACAGGACGGCAGAAAAAGGGAATCTTGTGATCTTTTGCCCTAAAAAAGTCCCAGAACGGGAGCCTCGGGCGGGGTCTTCGGTCTTGGGACCAGGTTCGTTCACGATTGCGTGATTGCAATTTCTCCCCGTAACACTCTAGGAACGGGAGCGAATTGCCTTGATAGGAGCGCGCGTGCGCGGACGTGAGGACGAGTGGACCGATCTGATGCGATCGGCCAATGCCGGAGATAACGCCGCATATCATCGCCTCCTGAAGGCCGTGACGCCGGTCCTGAGAGCGGGCGCGCGCCGCGGTCTGGCGAGAGCCGGGCAGCCGGTCGACCAATCCGAGGACATCGTGCAGGACATCTTGTTAGCGGTCCATTTGAAGCGGCACACCTGGGACGCCAACGCCCCGTTCGCGCCATGGCTGTTCGCAATTGCCCGCAACAAGCTGATCGACGCCCTGCGCCGCCGGGGCCGCCGGGTCTTCGTCAATATCGACGATTTTTCGGAAACGCTGGCGGGTGCGCCGGTCGAGGAAAGTGTTTCGCCGGGCGAAGTCACGACCCATCTCAACGGGTTGCCGAAACGGCAGCGGGACGTGTTGCAATCGATCGCCGTCGACAGTGCGTCCATCAAGGAAACGGCGGCTAAGCTTTCGATGACCGAGGGCGCCGTGCGCGTGGCGCTGCACCGGGGGCTGACGGGTCTCGCGAGCAAACTGCGGAAAGAATGACCATGGACACCAACGATCTGATCCGCACACTCGCTGCCGACAACGACACGCATGAACGCTCTGTCGGACACTTGCTGCTGGCCGCACTGGTGCTCGCGGTACCGGTCTCGACCCTTCTGTTCCTGACCAATCTGGGTGTGCGGCCTGACGTTATGACGGCCATGCGCAGTCCGTTGTTCGAGCTGAAATTCGTGGTCACGATAGCGCTGGCGGCGGCCGCCATCGCCATCAGTCTGCATCTGTCGCGGCCTGAAGCTTCGCTTGGACGCTGGGCGTGGCTGCTGGCTATTCCCGTCGGGCTGCTCGGCATCGGCATGATGGGCGAGATGATGATGATGCCGCATCGTGCGCCGATAGCGACGCGGCTGATCGGCTCCAATTCGAAGGTGTGCCTCACCGCGATTCCGTTGCTGTCGCTGCCGCTGCTGGCGGCGGCGCTGATTGCCTTGCGTCGTGGCGCGCCAGCGCGGCCTGCCGTCGCCGGTGCGTTCGCGGGATTGCTGTCAGGAGGGCTGGCCGCGACGCTCTACGCCGCGCATTGCACTGACGATTCGCCGATGTTCGTTGCAACCTGGTACTCGATTGCAATTGCTTTCGTGACGGCGGTCGGCGCGCTCGCAGGTTCACGCGTCCTGAGATTCTAGGCCCGTGTGACGGGCCGGGCTAAGCCGCGCTGTCGTCGTCTTCACATGGCCGATGCGGTCTGCGCGGTGTCCTGCCGCATTCGGTAAAAGCGCAACACCTGTTGGGCGGTTGAAGGGCGCAGCATGTCGTAGCTCGACTTGTGATCGTCGATGTTCTCGATCTCCGTTCCAGAGGTGTTGCCAGCCATCTCCAGAACAAGCTTGAGCGACATCCACGATAACCCTGCGACCTTGGCAAGGACCATCAGTCCCTCGGAGCGCGACTCGGTCATCATGTTTTCGACGGTCTCGACCGGAACATTCGCGCATACCGCGATCGCAGCACTGGTTTCCTCGAAGCGTCCGGATGCCGCGAATTCGGCGATCTGTCTTTCGTCGAGACGTCCGTCGTCGAAGAGGGATTTGACAAGACGCATCGCCGGGGATGTTTCGCCCTGCCCGGATGTTCCGTGGCCTGCTTTGAATGCAGCCTCCCTGACGGCGGCCGAGATATCGTCCGCGGCACGGGGGTTTGCGGCCTGGAGGCGCGCTCGTACAGCGTCAGACGCTCTCGCAATCAGCTTGCGATAGTGAGGTCTTGGAATTCCTCGCCGTGCTCCGAGACAGGTGGCGAGATTGTCATTGCCTTCGGCGCGGGAGACCAGCTGTGTAAAACCCTTGTCGGAAAACTCCGCGCCCGGATTGTTGACAGTGCTCTCCACGACATCGTTGTTGCCGCGCTCGACCAGAACGTCGGTGACGGCGTTGCTCAGGACCTTTCGCTTCGATATTGCGAGCAAATGACCCTGGCTTTTGCTGCGGGCGTTTTTGATCAGCATATCGTCGTTCAGCCGCTCCGACAGTGACAGCACGGGCGCGGCGACCTCGATCTCGTCGTCGAAGGCAAGCGTGTAGATCAGGCGCGGCGGAGCTTTCGGCACGGGCGCCAGACGCTTCGCCAGCAAGGATTTGGCGGACGTCTCGATTTCATCGATCAGACAGTGAAAGACGTCATCGAAAACATTGATCTGCTCGTCGGAGTAATCCGCCACACTGTGCAGAAAGAGATCGGTGACCCGGCGCAGCGTTTCCACGCGGCGTGCCACGGTGCCGTGTGCGAGAGTATTCTCCAGTTCATTGAGAAGATTGGCCGGCCGTGCTGTCGATCTCGAACTCATGACTTTCTGTCCTGGAAACACCGAAGCGGGAAATACCAGCCAGGTTCTTGGCCGGTGTAATGGAAGTTAGGCCGAGACAACCCGATTTCGCCCCAGGTCCTTGGCTTGATAAAGAAGCTGATCGGCGCGGGCGAGAATGCTGTCCGCGGTATCGTCCGCTTCTAACATCGCCAGACCGGCCGACATCGTGACACGCATGTCCTGCGAAATCGCGCTCCAGTCGAGAGCGGCTACGATCGCGCGTAACCGATCAACGGTGCGCAGTGCCGCGCCATCGGACGTTTCAGGGAGAATGAGCAGAAATTCCTCACCGCCATAGCGGCCAAACTTGTCGATGCTGCGGATATTGGCGAACACGGTGATCGCAAAAGCGCGCAGCGCTTCGTCGCCGACGGGATGACCGAACCGGTCGTTGATGCGCTTGAACCAGTCAAGGTCGATCAACGCGACAGCACAGGGCGTCTTGCTTTGCCGGGAGCGGACGATCTCTTCGTCGAGCGTCTGCATGATGCTGCGCCGGTTGAGCGATCCGGTGAGTTCGTCGAGCTCAGCGAGTTCCTCGATGCGCTTGTAAGCCCGTTTCAACTCGACGCCGCGCCGGTAAAGAGATTCGTGCAGCGAACTGCTGAACAATCCAACGACCATGCCGCGGCCAAGCACCAGAATGAAAACCAGCATGGTCGCGAAGCGTTCCAGTGGCGTGGTGGCCGGCATTCCGATGGGGCGATCCGAAAGAAGAAACAGAACCGTGAGACCTGCGGCGGCCATCGTCCAGCCGATGATGGTCTGGCGGGGTGTGGATCGCAATGAGGCGAAGGTAAAGACGAGGAAGATGGAGCAAAGGAACAGGCAGCCGACTTCGGGCGCCAGGTAGATGAACAGCAGCATGATCCCCAGGCTGATGCCGGTTTGCTGCGAGACGAAGTAGTGATCTCTGAACCTGTCGTTGACCTTGGCTTCCGAGATCGCAATGTAGCCTGCCACGGACAACAGCCCGCAGGCGCCATAGGCCGGTGCGACCATAAAGCTGGTGGCGCCAGCGTAGGCATAGAGCAGCAAGATCGCGGCGTCGATCATGTAGCTGACGCCGATCATGTCGAGCATCTGCCGACGCTGTTTTGCGCGGCGTTCGAGAACCTCCGGTGACAATTCGCTCTCGACGGCGGAATGCCTCCGGCCGAGTGTGTCTGTCAGGGATCCGGAGGCCGATGAAGCTGCGCCGCGCATGAACTCGCCGTTGAGGAAAGGCTATGCGGGAACTGTAGGCGGGAAAGCCTTTAGGTTTGGTATCATTGGAAGGGTTCACGGGACTGGATAAGCTCCGAAACACCGCGGCTTGTCGCGACTCGCCGGGATTACGATTAGGTAATTAAATACCTCTTTGGTATCTATAAGTCTCATCACTTGCCCTTGTTCGTGATTCAGGGGCATTTTGCGCTTCGCCTATCCGGCAATTTCGGGAAATCGCGAAGATTTTCACCGATTTGATCGAACCCCTTTCCAGTCGCGTGCGACCAACCTTGCGAGACGGCCATTGAGTGCAACCCACGCGACATCGGACGAGGTTCTGATCGGTCGCATCGCCCAAGGTGACCGGCTCGCCATGCAGGTGCTTTACGGAAGGCACCATGTACGGGTGTTTCGCTTCTCGCTGCGGCTCGTGAGGAACGAGTCCATCGCGGAAGATCTCATCAGCGAGGTTTTCCTCGATGTGTGGCGTCAGGCCGGCAAGTTTGAAGGCCGGTCTGCTGTCTCCACGTGGCTGCTGGCGATCGCCCGGTTCAAGGCCCTGTCCGCCCTCCGCAAGAGGAAGGACGCGGAACTGGACGACGAAGCGGCTGCCGCGATCGAGGATACGTCCGACAATCCGGAAGTTGCCGTCGCCAAGAAAGACACGGGTAACGCGTTGCGAAATTGCCTGACCGCACTTTCGCCGGAACATCGGGAGATTGTCGATCTCGTCTACTACCACGAGAAGTCCGTGGAAGAGGTGGCCGAAATCGTGGGCATCCCGGAGAATACCGTGAAGACGCGCCTGTTTTACGCGCGGAAGAAATTAGCCGAACTGCTGAAGGCAGCCGGCATAGAGCGAGGTTGGCCATGACTGCCACGAGCAAGCAAACTGCCGATCGGGAGCCTACCGAGCTTGAGGCGCTGTTGCCGTTCCATGCGGCGGGCACGCTCAGCCTGCGTGACGCCCGCCGCGTCGATGAGGCGCTCGCCAGCGATCCCGATCTGGCGCGCCAGTACGCGGCGATCCAGGATGAATATGCCGAAACGATTCTGCTGAACGAGAGTCTCGGCGCGCCATCGTCGCGGGCCATGCAGAAACTGTTCGCGGCCATCGACGCCGAGCCTGTGCGCAAGGGCGCGTCTTTCAATCCCGCGATGCGGATCGTCGGATTCTTTTCCAGTCTGTCACCGCGCACGCTGGCTTATGCGGGTGTTGCCGGCGCGGTGCTGGTCCTGCTGCAAGCGGGTGTGATCGGAACCGTGCTGGTCAAGGATCGCGCGGGCGGCAATTTCCAGACGGCTGCGTTCCCGGCTCAGTCGACCGCGGGCACGTTTGGCTTGCTTCGGTTTACGCCGGACGCGAAGGCCGACGAGATCACGCAGTTGCTTGGCAATTACAACGCGTCCATCGTTTCGGGGCCGAAGGCCGGTATGTTCCGCGTTCAGTTCGGTGACAAGGCTTTGTCGAAGCAGGATGCGGCGCAGCTTATGACGCGCCTTCAGGCTGAAAAGATCGTCAGCCTCGTGGTGAGCGCCGACTAACAGTTGACCTGGGCATCCCGTTCGGATGCCGCGACGAGGTGCCTCCAGGGCTTAACTGTCAACCACGGCGTCAGGCCTTGGGCGGAGAGGGACATCACCCGCGCGCCGCGCTGGCGCACCCATGAATTCGCGAGGACGTCAGATGACCGAGACACGCAAAAGCAAGCGGGGCTTCATCCGAAGGGCACGTCTGACCCGGCCCGCGCGGTTGGTCGCCATCTTCGCAGCCTCCTTCTATCTCATATCTCCGCAGGCATTCGCGCAGTACAACGGTATGAGCATGCGGACAGGCCCCAGCATGAATGTGGGGCCGCGCATCAACATCAATCCGACGATCCGCTACTCGCCGAACCTCCGGTACGACGGATACGACGATCCGAGACCGCGTCCCCGTATCATGCAGGACCTGAATCAAGGTCCTCCGGACGACGACTACACGCCCCGTCGCCGCGCCAAGCCGAAGCCTGCGAAATCTGCACCGGCTGTCACCGACAACACTTATGTCGCGAAGGAAGTGCTGATCGAGATCGCGGGCAGTCCGACCGACGCACAGGCCGACGAACTCGCGCGGCGCCATCGCCTGACGCGCGTTCAGTCGCAGAGTTTCGCGCTGACCAACAGCACGTTTTTCCGCTGGCGGATAACCGACGGACGCTCGGTCGATGCCGTGGTGCGCGAGCTGGTTGCCGGCGGCAACGTCAAGGCGGCCCAGCGCAACAACATCTTCAAGCTGCAACAGAATGCAGCTCCGGGAGCCGCAAGGCCCGAGGGCGATCCCGTGCAATATGCCCTCGCCAAGATGCGGCTGCCCGAGGCGCATGCGCTTTCGGTCGGCGCGGATGTGACGGTTGCCGTGATCGATTCGGGGATCGACGTGACCCATCCCGAACTGGCCGGTGTGATTACAGGCACGTTTGACGCGCTCAACAATGGCGAAGGACCGCATCCCCACGGCACCAGCATCGCCGGCGTCATCGCCGCTCACGCGCGTCTGATGGGAACAGCGCCGTCCTCGCATCTGCTGGCGATCCGGGCGTTCGGCAATCAGAAGAGCGGTGCGGAAAGTACTTCTTTCCTCATTCTCAAGAGCCTCGACTATGCGCTCGCGAAGAATGCGCAGATCATCAATATGAGCTTTGCGGGTCCGCACGATCCCGCCATGGAGCGTGGTCTTGCTGCCGCCGCGGCCAAGGGCATCGTTCTGGTGGCTGCTGCCGGCAATGCCGGCGCGAAGTCTCCGCCGCTCTATCCGGCAGCCGATCGCAACGTGATCGCGGTGACGGCTATCGACCAGTCAGACAAGCTGTTTGCGCAATCGAATCGCGGCAGTTATGTCGCCATCTCCGCACCTGGCGTGGATATTCTGTCGCCGGCCCCTGACGGCAAATATCAGATGTCGTCTGGTACCTCGCTGTCCGCCGCTTATGTCAGCGGCGTGGCGGCGCTGATGATCGCGCGCAATCCCGGAATTTCTTCTGCCGACGTTCGCGCCACGCTGATATCGACCGCGCGCGATCTCGGACCCAAGGGCCGCGACGATCAGTTCGGGGCAGGGCAGGCCGATGCTTTCAGCGCAGTTTCGGCGGTCGCACCGGCTCCAATGGCCGCGGCATCCGATAACGGCGACAAACGCTGACAGCGCGCCCGGCTAGACCCGGCACATCTCCTGCGGCCAATTCTTGCCGGTGATGAATCCGTTGTTTCCTGCTGCCTGAATGGCGCGGTCCTTTCATTCGGGCAACCGGATGAAGTTCATACGAATTTTGCTGCGCAAAGTATTTTTGTGAAAGACACTGCGGCATGCAGAATCAATGTGCGGGAATGGGATTGTGACGCGAACGGGCCTGATATTGGCGTTGGGTTTTTGTTTCTGCCCCGCGCTCCTTCACGCTCAATCGCTGGAGGACAAGATCGGCTCGGCGCTGCAACTGAAGCAGCCGCTGACCCGTAGCCTTACGCCTGTGCCCGATCCAAAAACCGTCGCGGAGAAGCAAGTCGTTGATCGGTTAAGAACGCGCTCCATCAGTGTCGAACCTGCTCAGGCGCCGACCGCGGACGAACGGGCGCAGATCGCGGACATCGCGCGCGACAAGCCGGCGATCGATCTAGATATCCTGTTTGAATACAATTCGGCTGATATCGGTTCGAAGGCGATACCAGCGCTGGCCGCGCTCGGAAATGCGTTGTCGCGGCCGGATCTGAGGGGATCTGTGTTCTTTATCAATGGTCACACCGACGCGGCAGGCGGCGCGGACCACAACCAGTTGCTGTCGCAACGCCGTGCCAATTCAGTGCGACGTATTTTGATTGAACAATACAAGCTGGCGCCCGACACCTTGATTGCCGCCGGCTTTGGCAAGGAACAATTGAAAAACCCCGCCAACCCGCTTGGCGAGGAAAATCGGCGCGTGCAGATTGTTAACACCACCGTTCAGACGGCTGCGGGACGATGATCGCCTGAACGCACCGGTATGTTGATGCGACCAATACACGACGTTTGCCAGTCTTGAGGGGACGATATCCATGAACGGGTTTCCGGTGTTTGGTCCGCGCGCGATCGGTCTGATGATCGCCGCGGGGCTCGCGTTTGGCGTGACCGACGCATCGCTGGCGCAGGATGCGAAGGCGCCGGGTCCGGTACCCGTGGAAGCGATCATCCCGCCATCGGACCCGGTCGCGAAGGCAGCGTTCGACGTTCTCGACAAGCATTGCGCGCGTTGCCATCAGACCGGCAAGCTCGTGGATCGCGAACGGCCCGCGAAGAACTTCGGCAACATCCTCAAGCTCGATGAAATCGCCGCCAATCCGCACTACGTCTTGCCGGGCAATCCGCTCGGCTCAAAACTGTTCCGGCAGATTGCCGACAAGGAGATGCCTTACGACATCTATTACGAAGGCTCATCGCATGCGCCGCCTTCGGAAGCCGATCTCAAGGCACTTGAAAACTGGGTCGCCGCGCGCGGCGCGAAGACGGCCGCCAGTTGCGAAACCCACAAGTTCGTCGGGCCGGAGGACATGGTGTCCTTGATGGTGTCGGACCTCGACAAACAGCGGCCGCAGCGCCGCGCGACAACCCGCTATCTGACGCTGACGCATCTCACCAACATCTGTGCCGATCCGGCGGCAATGAAGGTTTATCAACAGGGAGCGGTGAAGTTTCTCAATTCGCTGAGCCGTTCGTCCGATGTTGTGAAACTCGAGACCGTCGATCCCGAAGGAAGCATCCTGCGCTTCAATCTGCTCGACCTTGGTTGGAAAGCGACCGACTGGGACAACGTGATCGCAGTGTACCCCTACAATGCTGTGCCGGATAACGAGTTCAGCCGCACGCTCGCGTCCGGTGCGGCCACGCCGATGCCGTATGTGCGCGCCGACTGGTTCGTGTTCACCGCGTCGCAGCCGCCGCTTTACGACGTGTTGCTGCGGCTGCCGAACACCTTCCAGCAGCTTGCGCGGGAGCAAGGCATCGATGTCGAAGGAAATATCCGCAACTTCGTTGCGCAGCGTGCGGCATTCCAGCGCTCAGGCGTCAGCCAGAACAATCGCCTGATCGAGCGGCATCCCTCGCGCAGCGGCTTTTTCTGGACGTCGTATGACTTCGCCGGTAACCGCGACCGCCAGAGCCTGTTCAGTTTTCCGTTGGGCCCGACGGGCTCGAATGCCTTTCATCATGACGGCGGCGAGACCATCTTCAGCCTGCCGAATGGTTTCCAGGCGTATTACCTGAATACGGCCAAGGGCGATCGGCTCGACAAGGGACCGACCGCTATCGTCCGCGATCCGTCGCGCAAGGATTTTGCGGTGACCAACGGCATCTCCTGCATGGGATGCCACGATCAGGGCATGCGCAAGGCCAAAGACGAAGTCCGCGAGTTGGCGCTCAACGGGCGAACCTTTCCGAAGGACGTGCGCGACGCGGTCGAAGGGCTGTATCCGCCGCACGACAAGATGGATGCGCTGATCGAGGATGATGCGAAGCGGTTCGCGGACGCGATGAAGCGGGCCGGGCTCGATCCAGCGCTGAAGCTGAACGGCATCGAGATGATCAACGCCCTTGCCAAGCGTTACGAGGACGACCTCGACCTGACGCTCGCCGCCTCCGAATTCGGTCTCAAAAAGTCCGAATTCAACGAGGGCGTCGCCGATGTGGATCAGAAGTTCCGGCCGCTCGTCCGGCGCCTCGCGCAGGGCGCTGTTCCACGCGACCAGTTTGAAGCGGCGTTTCATGAAATCGCCCCGGATCTTACCGACCTGAAGGTCGTCGCGATCAGGAACGCACGCCAGCCAGAACAGATGACGAGACCGGTCATCGCCAACAGGGACGATCTGTCCCTGACCTCGGATCAGGACAGCTATCGTCTCGGCGATATGCCGGTCTTCACCATCGTGTCGCCGCGCGACTGCTTCCTGACCCTGACCGATATCGATGAACGGGGCGAGGGCACCGTGTTGCTGCCGAACACCTTCCAACGCGACAATTTCATCAGGGCAGGAGTGCCTGTCCGCTTTCCAGGCACCGGTGCGCCGTTCCAGTTCCGCATGAAAGACAAGGGCATCGAGACGGTGACAGCGGTATGCGCGACGCAGGCTGGTGGCGGTGACCGCATCCAGCACGACTTCCAGAAGAACCAGTTTACGCCGGTACCGAATTACACCTCGGCCCTGGCCCGCTCGATTGCCGTGGAGGCGGTCAGGCCCGGTACGCCTTCGGTTGCTGGTACGACGAATACCGGTGCGACCGCTGTTTCCGGCCGCGAACCGCCGCCGGCCGGATCGCGGCAGTCGCTTCGGGCCGCGATCAGGCTGCAGGTGCGCTAGTGCTTGCGTGTTCGCGATTTAAGAAACGTCTGTCACGAAAGTTGCATGTATGTGTGGCACGGGTTGGGTTATCTCTTGCCCGTTGTTTGGGTGCTGCGTGAGTCGTGGCGTTGCTTGATGTTTGCTCAGAAATGATTTTCAGAATTTTCCGGATTCGAAATGACCACCCCTGGCAATGCCCAACAAGGGCGAAGTGTCGTAACGCGCTGGCGCATGCTCGCGGAGCGGCGGCTCAACTACCTGGTTGAACTTTACGAAACCGGCCGCTGGAAGGCCTATTACAGCGAGCCGGAATTTCTGAAGGTCATCCAGGAGGCGCGTGCAGCGCTGAAGACGTGGGAGCAGCTTGCGCCGCCAGATCCGGTTCAGGACAAGCCGGTCGAGGTGGCGATGGCGCAAGCTGTGAATTCAGCCATTCCCGCATCGCCTTTCGCAGACATTGCGTCAGCGCACAGCGTTAAGGCCAAGGACGATCTGCGCAAAGCGTGATGTCCCGTCGGCGCCGAGATCGGTTGTTACCGTCCTGGCATGATCCAGTCCGACGATCGCGCCGCCCCTCGATCCTGAAATCAGGTTGTTGCTGACCAGCGCGGTGCCGGCTCCCGGCACCACCGACACCCCGATGCCGACGAAGGAATTGCGCAGGACGTTGCCGGTAATGGTCACGTCGCGGAGGTATTTGCCCCAGCCGGCCATGATCCCGAATGAGGGGGCGTTTTCGATCACATTTCCGGTGACCGCGGCGTCAGCCTCGACCACGATGCCGATACCGGCGTCATCGTCGGGCGCCGTCCCGATCGGGCGCTTCGGCAGGATGTTCCGGATGACATTGCCGTGGACGGTCACCATGCGGCCGCCCTCGTTGAAATTCGCCACCGACACACCGACCGCGCAGATATCGACGGTATTGTTGGCGATCACCGCGCCTTCGAATGCGAACTCCGAATAAAGCGCGACTTCGCGGACATTGCTGACGCTGTTGCCGGTGATCTGGATGTTCGAAGCGGAGTTGCCGCGCACGGCGGAATAATCGCAATTGCGGATGCGGTTGCCGCTCACAATGACATTGCCGGCGCGGAAGGCGTTGATGGCGTTGCCGTGCTGGCCGGAGCCGCCGGGACCGGCCTTGATATCGTCGATGCGGTTGTTGACGACGATAGTGCCGTCATCGCCCATCGTATGGCGGAGGATTTCGATGCCGTTGTCGGACGCGTCCTGAATCGTGTTTTGAGCGACGAGGAGTCCGAGCGCATCGAACGAGGTGAACGCCGTGTTCGCGGTCTTGCGGATGGTGTTGCCGCTCACTTCGCCCGCGATGCTTTCGAACCAGATGCCGTATCCGCCGCTGCCGACGATATCGCAATCCTGCACGCGGACATCGAGCCCGTTCTGGAAATGCACAAGTCCGCGCCGTTCAGTAAGCCTGATGCCGGCGCCGTCAAGTGTGAGACCGGTGAGACTGATGCCGCTCGCACCCTCGCTGCCGATGAGCGATGTGCCGCCGGTAAACTTGAGGATCGTCGCACCGCGTATGCCGACGAGCTGGCCGCCGTTCGGTAATCTCAATGCGCCGGTGCGGTAGATGCCTGGCGGCAGCGCCAGCGGCATCTGTGCATTTGCTGCCGCATCGATCGCGCGCTGGAGAGCCTTCGTTTGGTCGTCGGGACTGTTTGGCCGGACGCCATACTGCGTGGCATCGCGTCCGAGCGCCGATGTGAGGGGAGCCGCGCGCGCTGGCTCAGGCGTCGCCGCCAACGCACCTGCCGCCGCTCCGGCGATGGTGGCGTTCATAAGGCTGCGGCGGCTGATGTCCATGCGATCCCGATCCGGCCGCGTTTCGAAAGCGTTGCCATTCAGGCTCGCCCGAAACGCACAATAAGACCTAATGCAGGAATGCAGCGAACGCGTGCTTGCACGCACGTGTTTGCGCGAGATTGTCGCTGGTAGGGTTAATGGATTGAGCTTTGAGCCCGTTAGACCGGCGTGTTGTGCGGCCTGAAGAGGCGGCCTTTTTCCACGACGAACACGACGGCAAGCGCCACCGCCGAACTCAACAACGCGCCGGTTGCGAGCGGGATCAGTGTGCCGTCATAGTATTGGCCGATTGCGGAACCGACCCCGATTCCGATCAGCGTTGTGATCGATCCGAACAGCGACGAGGCGGTCCCCGCGATGTGTCCCTGAGGCTCCATCGCCAGCGCGGAAAAATTGGAAAACATCAATCCGAACGTAAAAAGGCTTGCGGTGGCGAGGGTCATGAACACGGCAAGCGGAAGCCATCCGGCGAGAGCCGCGCCCAGCATCGCGGCGGCAACAGCCAACTGGGCCGCAAGGGCGACGTGCGAGATCATGCGCATGCCGTACCGGCCAACAATGCGCGAATTCAGAAATCCAGCGACAGCGATGCCAATAGCGATCGCAGCGAAGGCTAGCGGGAAGTAGTGGCCGAGCCCGTAGATGCCAGTGAAGATCTGCTGCGACGACAGAACATAGCCGAACAGGATTCCCTGCACGCTGCCTGCGGCGAGCGCGTATCCGAATGTTTGCCGGTTACGGATCGTTTGAAGGAAATTCTTCGCCACTTCGCCCACAGCGAGGGATTTGCGCTCGCTGACGGGCAGCGTTTCCGGAAGGCGGATAACGATCCAGCTCAATGTCAGCACGCCATAGACAAGCAGGACAATGAAGATGCCGTGCCATTCCGCTGCCAGCATGATGGCCTGTCCGAACGACGGCGCAATCACCGGCACTGAAATGAAGATCATCATCGCGAGCGACATCACGCTCGCCATCCGGCGGCCGCTGTAGCAGTCCCGCACGATGGAGGTAGCGATCACGCGCGCTGTTGCCGTGCTGAGCCCCTGCAACGCGCGCGCAAGCAGCAGCGTCTCAAAGGATGGCGCGACGATCGCGAGCAGACTGGCGATGCCATAGACGATCAGTCCGCCAAGCAGGACCGGCCGCCGCCCGAAACGATCCGCCAGCGGCCCGATGATGAACTGGCCGGCGCCAAAGCCGGTGAGGAATACAGACAGGACGGCCTGCGCGTGATTGACGTTGCTGATGTGGAACGCCTTGGCCACCTCGGGGAGGCCGGGCAGCATCAGGTCCATCGCCAGCGGATTGAGCGCCATGATCGCGGCCACGATGGCGACGAACTCACGGAAGCCCATCGGGCGATGGGTCGAGGAAACCCAGGCGTTGGCGCTGGTATCGGTCATGGGACGTGTCTCGTGAAACTGAGACGATTACTTAGGCCGGGATGTTGCGCCGCACAATGTCAGTTCGCGTATGGCTGCCAGCCGGAAGCGGATGCCGATCCCATCGCGGTGCCAATTTCTGCCTATGAAACTGCCCTTCGGCGAATTTTTTAAGCGCTCGTTCGATTAGGTCACAAGTCAGCCCGACGTGCTTGACAGTCCTATAGGACTATATTCCGAATTCGGGCGGAAGGCTGGCAATGGAATTGAACAAAGAAAGGGTGCTTCTTGCTGGGTTGAAATTTCAGCTCTCCAGCATTGCAGTGGAACTGAAATTCCACAGACTGATGCGAGCGTTGAAGGCCAACTTCAATCCGGCTCAGCCTCGCGACGAACGTGGCAGATGGACCGATGAAAGCGGAGGCATCAATGATCCCCGCGTCATATCGGACGCGACACCCGACGGTTGGGTGGTTGGTGCGGAATATGCGGCGGCGGATGGACATCACTTTGTGCCACGGGGTATTTTTGGAAAGGAGAAGCATGATTTCCCGGCGGATACGCTCAAGGCTCTTGAAGCTGAAACAACCGGACGTTTGAAAGATCCAAGCAGCAATTTCTTCGATAAAATGCATCGCGAATATAACGATGCTGTCGAGGAGGCGCTCGATCGCTTCATTAGAAGGAACAACATTGGAAAAGGTCAAATGACGCCGGATGAGGCAAGAATTTTTGCCTCCGAAATCAGGAAGTCGGAAGAACCCAGGATTCGTCAATTTAACAAGCGAGTATGCATGCGCGAGATCATGCGCAGTCTTCGATATTTTCGCGGCCGGGAATAAGGAGAGGAAGGCTATGACCGCTGAAGATAACAGAAGAGACAAAATCTGGAGCCGACTCTATCGGCAGTTGGTCGATTTTTTTGAACATTATGGCACTGAAGACGCATGCGGCCGAGGCGACTTCTGGGTCGTCGATGACAACTATGGCTGGCGGCGACATTTTGTGTATCTTTTCAATCTCGATTTATTGACTCCTTCTATCACCAAAGCTGTTCAGCGCTTTCTCGATGACTATCCAGGTTGGGATATCGTGTTCGTTGTAGATGTTGTCGGCAAGGAAAAGGAATGGCCACCCATGGGCATTACGATTCGGAGGCACGAGATCATCGACGGGCTACAGCGCCAGTATCTGCCTGTGCGATTCCAGGATTTCAAAATTCCCGGAAGCAGGCCGGGTACCGGCTACGATTAAGTGCAAGCCGCGGGCGCGAGATCATGCGCAGCCTTCGTCTCTTTCGTGGCCGGGAATAGGGGTGCAAGACATGGCAACAGATGAAGAAATTCAGGATCAAATCTGGGACTGTCTTTATCGCGCGATAGTGGAGCTTATGAAGCTGTATGGAAAAGAAGATGCGTGTGGTGATGGAGATTATTGGGTTGTCGATGACAACTATGGTTGGCGGCGTCACACGATTGATGTGTTCGATCTCAAGATGTTCGACGTCGTCATTGTAAAAGGTCTTCGGCGACTTCTGCAAAACATTCCAAACTGGGATATCGTTCTTGTTCTCGATACGCCAGGTGTTGGAGAAACTATTCCACCCATGGGCGTCACGATCCGCAGGCACGAGATCATCGACGGGTTGCAGCGGCAATATCTGCCTGCGCGATTCCAGAATTTCAAAGTTCCCGGCAGCCGGCCTGGAACGGGCTACGACTAGCCGCGAAGCCGTGAGTGCCTTATGAGCGTCGCCATTGTGACGAGCATCGCTTCGCCGGCATCCACCAGTTGCTCGAATGTCGTCCTGTTTGGCTCGCGCTTGTGTGCCGCATCGCGCGGAACCAGCGGGACATGGACGAAGGCGGCGAGGTGAGGGCCGCCGCTTGAACGAGTAGCCTCGATGGCGCGCCAGCTCAGATAGTTGCAGAGATAATATCCCGCACTCAGCGAGGCGCGGGCGTCTACGCCGGTCTGCTGTGCTGCTCGCAGCAGCTTGAGTGGGTGCGGGCCGAAGCGGCGGGTTGAATCTGCGCCACCAACGATGGTCCGGCTGCTGACCATTGCATGCTCGGCATCAGGCCAGATTTGTGTGACGGTGTTGCGTGCCCGGGTCTCGATGCGCACGAATGGCGTGCGGATGGCGAGGCCGAACATCAGCAGCGCATCGGGATGATAAGTGGCGATCAAGGCTGGGAGTTCCCGATCGATCGCACTGTATGTCACCGGGAAAATGTGTCCGATCCGCTCGATATCATCGAGCATGGGGCGGCGCAGGCGAAGCAGCCGATCGACAAGCTTTTCAGTTGGATTGTAGGGCGCGCCCGGGAAGGGCCGGAAGCCGGTCACGAGGATACGCGGCTTATCGCCCATCACTAATGTCCTGAATCCGAAGTTCGCCTCATTTGCAGCGTGTTCCATAGCGATCTTCGGATTCAAAAGGACACTAGAGAATAACGATTCTAGTGTGGTTTTGGTTCGCAAGTCCGTAAATGGGCGTGCTGAGTAAATACTACGGACTTGCGAACCACCACACTAGTCCAGCAGCGCCGCGACCGTATCGGCCGCGATAGCAGGTGTCATGCGGCCGCCTGCAACGGCGGCTTCGGTTTGCTTCACCTTGGCGCGGATGGCGGGATCGGAACGCAACCGCGCGTGCAGCCGGTCTTCGAGGATGGTCCACATCCATTTGACCTGCTGGTGACGCCGCCGGGCCTCGAAGTCGCCGGACGCGATCATCGCAGTGCGATGCGCGAGAATTTTCTCCCACAGCGCGCCGATGCCGTCGCCGGTCAGAGCGGAGTAGGTAAGGACCGGCGGAAACCAGTGCTCCGAGCGGGGCGCGAGGATATGGAGCGCGGCATTGTACTCGGCGGCGGCCGCTTTCGCGCGCTTCAGATTGTCACCATCGGCCTTGTTGACGGCGATCATGTCGGCAAGCTCGACAAGGCCTTTCTTGATGCCCTGCAACTCGTCGCCTGCGCCGGGCAGCATCAGCGCCAGGAAGAAATCCGTCATGTCGCAGACGGCGGTTTCCGACTGACCGATGCCGACCGTCTCGACCAGCACAACGTCGAAACCGGCGGCTTCGCACAACAGCATCGCCTCGCGCGTTTTCGCAGCGACGCCGCCGAGCGTGCCCGACGACGGGGAAGGGCGGATGAAGGCATTGTCCTCTGCGGAAAGCCTCGCCATCCGTGTCTTGTCGCCGAGGATCGAGCCTCCGGTGCGCGCCGATGACGGATCGACCGCCAGCACTGCGACCTTGTGGCCCTTGGCAATCAGCGCCATCCCGAGCGCATCGATGGTGGTGGACTTGCCGACGCCCGGCGAGCCGGTGATGCCGACGCGAACTGCCTTTCCGGTGAGTGGAAGAAGCTCCTGCACCAGTTCGCGCGCCTGCGCCTGATGGTCGGCGCGGCGGCTTTCAATCAGCGTGATCGCGCGCGCCAGCGCGGCGCGGTCACCGGCGCGAAGGGCATCCGCGAGCGGGAGCGAGGCTTTCTCGGAAGCTGTCACCGGGGCCGCCCTACGCGGTGCTGTTTCAATCGTCGCTCACTCCGCCGCTTCGCTCGAATGGCCGAGCCGCACGTTGAGCTTGCGGATCAGTTCTTCCGCGGCATCGGCGATCACCGTACCGGGCGGGAAGATCGCTTCCGCGCCTGCTTTATACAGCGCGTCGTAATCCTGCGGCGGGATCACGCCGCCGACAATAATCATAATATCCTCGCGGCCGCGCTTCCTGAGCGCTTCCTTCAATTCCGGAACGGCGGTGAGATGCGCTGCCGCCAGTGACGACAGACCGAGCATGTGAACGTCGTTCTCAACCGCCTGCCGTGCAGCTTCGTCGGCGGTCGCGAACAGCGGTCCGATATCGACGTCGAAGCCGACATCGGCGAAGGCCGAGGCAATCACCTTCTGGCCGCGGTCGTGGCCGTCCTGACCAATTTTCGCGACCAGAATGCGCGGGCGGCGTCCTTCCGCGTCCTCGAAGGCATCGATGAGAACCTGAAGTTTCTCGACCCGGTCGGACATGGTGGCGGCCTCGCGCTTGTAGACGCCGGTGATGGATTTGATTTCGGCGCGGTGACGGCCGAACACCTTCTCCATGGCGTCGGAAATTTCGCCGACCGTGGCCTTGGCGCGCGCCGCATCGATGGCAAGCGCCAGCAGGTTGCCATTGCCGTCGCCTGCGCTGCGGGTCAGCGCTGCGAGCGCTGCGTCGACGTCTGCCTGTTTGCGCTCGGAGCGAAGGCGCGCCAGCTTGTCGATCTGCAAGCGGCGCACAGTGGAATTTTCCACCTTCAACACGTCGATCGTGGCTTCGTTCTCGGGCCTGTACTTGTTGACGCCGATCACGGATTGCTTGCCCGCGTCAATGCGGGCCTGCGTCTTGGCGGAGGCTTCCTCGATCCGCAGCTTCGGTACACCGGCTTCGATGGCCTTCGCCATGCCGCCGAGTTCTTCAACTTCCTGGATATGCGCCCAGGCCTTGATGGCGAGATCGTGCGTCAGCCGCTCCACATAGTAGGAACCGCCCCATGGATCGATGATCCGCGTCGTGCCGCTTTCCTGTTGCAGGAACAATTGCGTGTTGCGGGCGATGCGCGCGGAGAAATCCGTCGGCAGCGCCAGCGCTTCGTCCAGCGCATTGGTGTGCAGCGACTGGGTGTGGCCTTGAGTGGCAGCCATAGCCTCGATGTTGGTGCGAACCACGTTGTTGAATACGTCCTGTGCTGTGAGCGACCAGCCGGAGGTCTGCGAATGAGTGCGCAAGGATAGCGAGCGCGAATCCTTCGGATTGAACGGCTTCAGCAGCTTAGCCCACAGCAGCCGGGCCGCGCGCATCTTGGCGACTTCCATGAAGAAATTCATGCCGATCGCCCAGAAGAACGACAGCCGCGGCGCGAACTTGTCGATGTCGAGCCCGGCCGCCATCCCGGCGCGGACGTATTCGACACCGTCGGCCAACGTATAGGCGAGTTCGAGATCCTGCGTCGCTCCGGCTTCCTGCATGTGGTAGCCGGAAATCGAAATCGAGTTGTACTTCGGCATCTTCTGCGACGTGTATGCGAAGATATCGGAGATGATCCGCATCGATGGTGTCGGCGGATAGATGTAGGTGTTGCGCACCATGAATTCTTTGAGAATGTCGTTCTGAATGGTGCCCGAAAGTTTTTCCGGCGGAACGCCCTGTTCCTCGGCGGCGGCCACAAACAGCGCGAGGATCGGCAGCACCGCGCCGTTCATGGTCATCGATACGCTCATCTGATCAAGCGGGATGCCGGCGAACAGCGTGCGCATGTCGTAGATGGAATCGATGGCCACACCCGCCATGCCGACGTCGCCCGAGACCCGCGGATGATCGGAGTCATAGCCGCGATGGGTGGCGAGATCGAACGCGACCGAGAGACCCTTCTGGCCGGCTGCGAGGTTGCGGCGATAGAAGGCGTTGGAATCCTCCGCTGTCGAGAAGCCGGCATACTGGCGCACGGTCCATGGCTGGTTGACATACATGGTCGGGTAGGGGCCGCGCAGATAGGGCGCGATGCCGGGCCACGTGTCGAGAAAGTCGATCCCCTTGAGGTCGGCTTCGCCATAGCTCGGCTTGACGAGAAGACCCTCGGGTGTGAGCCACGGCGCGGCGTTGCTCTCGCCGCCGGTCACGGCAGCCTGCTCGAATGCAACGTCGGCGAAATTCGGAATGCGGGTCATTCTGTTGTCTCGGGTTTTGCGCGGTATCGGGCAGCGCGCATCTATGTATTATGATCCGGATGCTGATAGCTGACAATGCTGCCGGCTTCGGCAGAACCGGCGGCTTCCGCGGTGGTCTTGCCCGGAAGATTGTGCAGATGGCTGATCCAGGCGAGCTTCGATTCAACGCCGATTTGATAGGTCGGAATGACGTGGTCGGGCCGGTCGAAGGCGCCGGTCAGCAACTCGATCACCGTACCGTCGATCTTGCGATAACTCAGCGGTGTTCCGCAGGCCGAGCAAAAATCTCGCGCCGCCAGTGATGACGAGCGAAACGTCCCTGGCGTGCCACGTGTCCACGCGAAGTCGCCGTGGGGAATCTCGACGAAACAGGCGAATGGGCCCGCCACGGCCTTCTGGCACATCCGGCAGTGGCAGACGCTGATCCGTCCCGGTTTGGTGTAGGAGGCAAAGCGCACCGCGCCACATTGGCAACCGCCGGTCAGAACGGGAACTCGCTCCTTCATGGCTTCACCCAATACGTTCGTAGGCCGCCCCAAGCATCGCGAGGGCATCGCCTCCCGCAAAGATGAATTCACCGACCCCCGCAGCCCGTAGCGCTGCTTCGAATTCGCCGGGCCGGCCTGCCAGATAGATATGCTTTGCGCCGGCGTCATGAAGGGCCTTTGCGGCGGCCTCGGCCCGCGCGGCATAGACCTTGTCGGAGGAACAGAGGCAGGCGAGGGCCGCGCCGGACGATTTGAAAGCCGCGGCGAGCGCCGCCGGATCGGAGAATCCTTCAGTGTCGATGGCCTCGATGCCGCCGGTCTCAAAAAAGCTTTTTGCGAAGGTCGCACGCGCGGTGAAATCGGCAGCGGTGCCAAGATTGGCGAGGAACACCGCCGGGCGTTTGCCGGACGTCTTCAACATCTGATCGGAACGATCACGCAGCGCCTCGAAAGGTGCGGCAAGCCGGATGGGTGCTAGCGCATCGAACCGGATCACGATTTCCTCGGGCGACAGCCCCGTCACCGGCTTTGCGTCAAGCACGGCTGGCGTCTTCTCATGAAGGTTCGGAAACTCGCTGGCTCCGGTCAGCACATCCCTGCGCCTGGCGATATTGACGTCGCGCGCCGCGCGCACGGCGGCCACCTTGGTCTGAATGATGTTCTTTTCCAGCGCGGCGAAAGGCCCGCCGGCTTTTTCGATATCCTGAAACTGCGCCCATGCGGCTTCGCAAAGCTGCTTGGTGAGCGTTTCGATGCCGCCCGATCCTGCGGCAGGATCGGAGACCTTGTCGAGATTGGATTCTTCCAGCAGCACGAGCTGGGTGTTTCGGGCGACACGGCGCGCGAATGCATCCGGCAGTCCGAGCGCCAGCGTGTGCGGCAGGACATTGATGCTGTTCGCGCCGCCAAGGCCCGCCGAAAACGCCGCAATGGTCGCGCGCAATATGTTCACGTCAGGATCGCGCTGGGTCAGCATTCGCCACGCGGTATCCGCCGCAACGAACAGCGGCTGCGGTGCAAGCCCGCAGCTTTGCTCAACCCGCGCCCAGAGCAGACGCAGCGCGCGGAATTTTGCCATGGTGAGAAACTGATCGGCGTCGGCGCTGAGACGCGCGTAGATCATTTTCCGCGCATCGTCGAGTGCAATGCCGGCAGCCTCCAGCGCCCGCAGATAGGTAACACCAACGGCGAGGACGTAAGCCAGTTCCTGTGCTTCCGAGCCGCCCGCATCATGGATCACCCGGCCATCGGCAGGCGCGAAGGGGCCGCGAAAGCCGAGCTTTGCAAGCTGCGCGATTTTGCCGCCAAAAACCTTGGCAATGGATTCCCACGGACCGTGACTGCTGCCACGGACGGCGCCCCCCCCGATAGGATCGAGACCGAAGCGGACGTTCACGGCCGCGGGGGCGATCTTGCGTGCGGCAAGCAGCTCGGCGAGGTGTTGTCCCATGTCGCGCGACTGCGGGCCGATCTCGAACTCAACACCGATGCCGGCGTCGAGATACACGCCGTCGAGGACTCGGGCCAGCGCCTCCTTGGTCGGAGGCAGACCGTAACCGCGGGCGCCGTTGGCCCCGGCGAACACCAGCGTCAGACCGGTCGCGCCGTTCTCGAGATCATGCAGCGCCTGCGCGTTCGCGATGGCTGCGTCGGGATGATCCACCCGCTGCATGATCTGCCAGGGGCTGCCTGCGGCGCGCGCGGAAATGGCGATCGCATCGCGGACGCGCTCATAGATCGGATCGATCCGCAGCCCGTCGTAGGTTTTGCCCACCAGCTTGTCGAATGGAGCGCCTTTAAGAACCCCGTCAGCCAGCTTCCGCCAGTCGTCACGAGTGGCAGGGGGAAATTCGGCCGCCAGCGGCAGGTCATCGGTTTCAGTGGACATTCAGAAGGTTAACTCCCGGAAACACATCATTTTAGACGCGTTTTCTTCACGCGAACCGGTATCCACTTCGCTCGAAAACGCTATTGGTTGCCCGGAAAATGCCACGCGGCGGGGCGCAAGCCAAATGGTTGTTTCAGGCGTTTACTGCAAATCAGGCAGGCGTTCGATGCCATCGGCCGAAAGCCTTGCAAGGGCTTGGCGCGGGGTCTGCCCCGCGATCGGGCGATCCGGTGCGATCTCGGCCAGCGGCACCAGCACGAAGGCCCGTTCGAACAGGCGAGGGTGCGGTAGCGTCAGTTCTGGCTTGTCGAGGTGGACATCGTCATAGGCGATGATGTCGAGATCCAGCGTGCGCGGCCCCCAGCGCCGCTCGTTGGCCCGGTCGCGGCCGAATTTCTTCTCGATCTTGTGCAGTGTGAACAGCAGCGCATGGGGATCGAGGCTGGTCTCGATTTCGATGCAGGCATTGACGAAGGGCTCTTGCTGCGCGTCGCCCCAGGGGGGCGTTGTATAGTCCGATGAACGCGCGATGAGAGCGGCCTGCGTCATGCCGCAGATGTTGGCGATCGCCTTGACGAAGGTGGCGCGGACATCACCAACATTGCCGCCGAGGGCGATCAGGACGTTCGCCATTTTTATTTTAAGCCCGCGAGCGTGTGATGATAACGCCGACATCGTCGAAGATCGCGGCGATCGGCGCGTGCGGCTTGTGGACGGTCACCTTCACCGCGCTGACGCGGGTGAACGCGGCAAGAACAGCTTCAGCAACCGCACCCGCTGCGCGCTCCAGCAGATAGTAGTTGTGGCCCTTGAAGGCCGCGCTCGCGGTCGCGACCACGTCTGAATAGGATACCGTGTCGGCGAGCTTGTCGGTGCGGGAGGACTCCGCCAGATCGATCGACAGCTCAAGGTCGATCACGAACCGCTGGCCGACTTCGGCCTCGTGGTCCATAACGCCATGCCGGGCGTGGATCAAAAGTCCCTTGATGAAAATCACGTCGCTCATCGCTTGTCCTCGATTGCCGATGCCACGCGCAGGGCCTGTACCGTTTCCGCCACATCGTGAGCGCGGATGATTTTGGCGCCGCGCTGTGCCGCCAGCAGATGCGCGGCGATGGATCCGCCGAGCCGCTGATCCGGTTCGGACGGGATGACTGACGCGATGAACCTCTTTCGCGACGCACCGACCAGCAATGGGAGGCCGAACTGGCTTAAATCATTGAGGTGCGCCAGCGCAATCATGCTTTGCTCCGGCGCTTTGCCGAAGCCGATGCCGGGGTCGAGCACGATATTCCCCAGCGGAATATTCGCACTGGCGGCGATGTCGAGCGATCGCGCGAAAAACGCCACCATGTCGGCGACAATATCGATGGCGGGATCGACGCTGTCGCGATTGTGCATGACGATCACCGGCGCGCCATGATCGGCGATCACCCGCGCCATGTCGGGATCGCGTTGCAGACCCCATACGTCGTTGGCGATGACCGCACCGTTGCCGAGCGCCCATGCGGCCACCGACGCCTTCATGGTGTCGATGGAGACGGGACTCCCCAGGCGGGCGACCGCGGGCAGGATATTATGTAACCGCTGCAATTCCTCGTCGGCCGTGACCGGCTTCGAGCCATAGGGGCGGGTGGATTCCGCGCCGATGTCGAGGATATCCGCGCCCTCGGCGATCATGCGCTTCGCCTGTACGAGGGCCTGTTCCGGCTCGATGAACCGGCCGCCGTCGGAGAAGGAGTCCGGGGTGACGTTGAGTACGCCCATTACCGCCGGATAGCGGCGCACGAAGAGAGCCCGCAGCACCGGATGATACTGCGTGGCAGCCGGATTTGATCGGGACGAGGCGGCCATCATGCGATGGCTTTGCGCGGTCCCCGGTGGCGAGTCAAGCGATGGCGGACGGGATATAGCCCAAGGAATTTCGGGTGGCTGGCCCAGCCGTAACTGTGGGCAGGTCGTTTCAGTAGGAAATCTTCAGCGGCAGCTTGCGGGCACGCTGGATCAGCTCCGCGACGGATTTGTCTGATGGGAGGACCTGAACCAGCTTGCGCTTGTCGTTGGCTTCTTTCATGGCCTGCGCGAGGCGCTGAGGGTTGCGCTGCACGAATTCGCGCACAGTGACGACGCCCGCCGCCCGCAGCAGTTCAGCCTTGGCCTTGCCCATCCCCTTGATCCGCATGCAGTCGGCGATATTCGCCCAAGCCAGCAATTGCTGCTCGCTGAGGCCGGTCTTGGTCGCGAGTGCCTTCCGGCCCTTCGGCGTGCTGGCGCAGTCGAGCAGCGCGGCCGTGGTGCGAATGCCTTGTGCCTTGAGTTTGGTCTGGGCATGCGCGCCCAATCCGTCGATTTTGGAGAGGGGATACGCTGCAAGCGGATTGGACATGGGACTCGAACTTGAAAAATGAATTTTAAGCGAATTTGGAAAGGCCCGGGGTCTCGGCAATGATCGTGCTCATCCCGTCCGCGCCTATTTTGTCGCGGCCAAATCTGAATAGTTCACGTCCGAGGCCTTGAATCTCGTTCATGCCAAGACCGAAACCCATCAGCTTGGCGCCGAGGGCCATCACACCACCGCCCAGCATGCTCGCAAGACCGCCGGTGGAACCGGCGGCCTCGATCGCAGATTCAGCGCCCGGGATATTTTCGATCAACGCACGCACCTGATCGGCTGGCCCCTCCTTGCGAAGGAACCCGAGGATCGCGCCGATGGCTTTTTCGGCCACAGCTTTATCGATGCCGGCTTTTGCGGCCAGTGCGTCAATCAACTCGTCCATTAAATGCCCCGTGCCGTCCGGTTGCTTGCCGGATATTTTGTTGTGATTTTATCTTGAGCGCGTGCGTTGTGAATTACAAGCGATGCCGCTTTTGGAAACCGCTGTTTGGCCGCAATCGATCGTGAAGTGTTGCAGCCATGCAAGACTATCACCCATTTTACGAACATTTGCCGCGCTGAAAGTACCAATCCGGCTTATCGCGGCTTCAAATCGCGCAGTGAGTCTGACGTGATTTTAATGCGCTGTGCGATTTTGGTGCGGCCCGCATTGTCAGGATGGCGCGACACGCAAGCTGCGAATTGACTGAGTGTGGTAAGTATTCACTCATTCGTAGCGGCTGGACGCCATATATATTATGCGGCGCGGCATCGGCTTGTGCGATGAAGCGGGTTCTGCGGGTTGACCGGGAGGTTCCGTCCTGCAAGATCACGCACGACGCGCCGCGTTGAGCAGGCGCACGGAATTGGAAGCCTGCGAGAGGCGAAACATGGCCAAAAAGACGTCCAAGACTGTTTCCAGCAAGACTGTTTCCAGCAAGACTGTTTCCAGCAAGGGCGCTCCCGCTCCAAAAGCTGCTCCGGCGAGTACCGCAGGCATTGCGTCAGCCGATACTGACAAGGCCATCTTCATTGGAAAGGGTGACCAGACGGCGTTTCTGACGCTCGGGCTGGCGAACCGCCATGGTCTTGCCACCGGCGCGACCGGCACCGGTAAGACGGTGTCGTTGCAGGTCATGGCCGAAGGGTTTGCGCGCGCGGGTGTTCCAGTCTTTGCCGCGGACATCAAAGGCGACCTGTCGGGCATCTCCGAGACGGGTGAGGCCAAAGACTTCATTCTCAGTCGCGCCAAGGCGATGGGACTGGATTTCAAGCCGGACCAGTTCTCGACGATATTCTGGGACGTATTCGGCGAGCAGGGGCATCCCGTGCGCGCAACGGTCTCCGAAATGGGGCCGCTGCTGCTGTCGCGGATGATGGATCTCAACGAGGTACAGGAAGGCGTCCTTAATATCGCTTTTCGCGTGGCGGACGAGCAGGGATTGCTGCTGCTCGACATGAAGGACCTGCGGTCGATCCTGTCGTTCATCGCCGAACACGCCGACGAACTGACGACCCAGTACGGCAATGTCTCCAAGCAGACCGTGGGCACCATCCAGCGCCAGCTTCTGGTGCTGGAGAACCAGGGCGCGGACAAGTTTTTCGGCGAGCCGGCGCTTCAGTTGAAGGACTTCATGCGCACCGATGCCAACGGCCGGGGCATGGTCAATATTCTGGTCGCCGACAAGCTGATGCAGAGCCCGAAGCTCTACGCGACCTTCCTGTTGTGGATGCTGTCGGAACTGTTCGAGGAGCTTCCCGAAGTCGGCGATCCGCCCCAGCCCAAACTGGTGTTCTTTTTTGACGAGGCGCACCTGCTGTTCAACGATGCGCCGAAGCCGTTGATGGACAAGATCGAACAGGTCGTCCGCCTGATTCGATCCAAAGGCGTCGGGGTTTACTTCGTCACCCAGAATCCCATCGACGTGCCCGACAAGGTACTCGCCCAGCTCGGCAACCGCGTTCAGCACGCGCTGCGGGCGTTCACGCCCCGCGATCAGAAGGCTGTTCAGGCGGCCGCGCAGACGTTCCGGCCCAATCCGTCGCTCGATACGGCACAGGTCATCACGGAACTGGGCAAGGGCGAGGCGCTGGTGTCGTTCCTCGAAGGCAACGGCACGCCGGCCATGGTTGAGCGGGTCATGATCCGTCCACCGACCGCGCGGATCGGGCCGATCACGCCGGAGGAACGCAAGGCGATCATGGCGGCGAGCCCGGTGAAGGGTAAATACGATACGGCCATCGATTCAGACTCCGCCTACGAGGTGCTGCAAAAGCGGGTGGCGAGCACGGCAGCGCCGGCGAATGGAGAGTCCGGCGGCGGTGTTCTCGGCCAGATCGGCTCGATCGTCGGAACGGTGTTCGGCACCAACACACCGCGCGGGAAGATGTCGACCGGCCAGGTGATCGCGCGCAGTGTGACGCGTTCGGTGACCAACAAGGTGGCGGGTGACGTTGCCGCCAGCATCGGCAAATCGGTCGGCGGTTCGCTTGGCGGATCGATTGGCCGTTCCATCGTGCGCAATGTGCTGGGCAGCCTGCTGCGGCGCTAGTTGCCGCTGCGTCGCATCGCGAACTGCCCGGATCAGAGGAACAATCGAATATGTCAGCCACACCGCAACTCGCAGCCGTTCTCGACCATATCGACAAGGATTTCGACAAGAGCCTGGAGCGGCTGTTCACGCTGCTGCGGATCAAATCGATTTCGGCCGATCCGGCATTCGCGGACGATTGCAAAAAGGCGGCTGATCATCTCGCCGCGGACATCGCCTCCATCGGTTTTGCGACCGATGTGCGTCCGACCGCTGGGCATCCGGCGATTGTCGGCAAGAGCAACGGTCAGAGCGGTGCGCATGTGCTGTTCTACGGCCACTACGACGTGCAGCCGGTCGATCCTCTCGATCTCTGGCACCGGCCGCCGTTCGAGCCCATCGTCACCGATCACGCTGACGGCCGGAAGATCATCGTCGCGCGCGGCGCCGAAGACGACAAGGGCCAGTTGATGACTTTCGTCGAAGCCTGCCGCGCCTGGAAGAATGTCACCGGATCGTTGCCGCTCAACGTGACAATCCTGATCGAAGGCGAGGAAGAGATCGGCTCGAAGAATTTCGGACCCTTCCTCGACAAGAACAAGAAAGACCTCGCCGCCGACTTCGTGCTGGTGTGCGACACCGGCATGTGGGACCAGAACACGCCGGCGATCACGACCTCGCTGCGTGGCCTTGTCTATGACGAAGTCAGGATCAAGGCCGCGAATCGCGACCTGCACTCCGGCATCTTCGGCGGCGGTGCGCAGAATCCCATTCGTGTGCTGACCCGCATTCTCGGCAGCCTCCACGACGATAACGGCCACATCACCATTCCGGGTTTTTACGATGGCGTGAAAGACCTTCCGCCGGACATTCTCGCGCAATGGAAAAATCTCAATCTGTCGCCGGAGACATTTCTCAAGCCGATCGGGCTGTCGGTTCCCGCCGGTGAGAAGGACCGGCTGCTGATCGAGCAGGTCTCGTCGCGTCCCACTTGCGACATCAACGGCATCTTCGGCGGTTACACCGGGGAGGGCTCCAAGACCGTTATTCCCGCGCACGCATCGGCGAAGGTATCGTTCCGTCTGGTGGAGGGGCAGGATCCGGAGAAAATCCGCAAAGCCTTCCGGGATTTCGTCACCGCGCGGTTGCCTGCGGATTGCTCGGCGGAATTCATCGATCATGCCGGTGCGCCGGCCATCGCGCTCGACTGGGGCATGAAGCCGCTGGCGGCGGCGAAGCATGCGCTGACCGATGAATGGGGCAGGGATGCGCTGCTGATCGGGTCCGGTGCATCGATTCCGATCGTCGCGGACTTCAAGAAGACGCTTGGGCTCGACACGGTGCTGATCGGGTTCGGTCTGGAGGACGACAACATCCACTCGCCGAATGAGAAGTACGATCTCAAGAGCTTCCACAAGGGCATCCGCTCGTGGGCGCGGATTCTCGCGGCGTTCGCGGACACGCCGCGTTGAGCGACCAGGCGGAAGGCGCTCTCGCGCTGCCCCTAGATGTCAGCGGATCGTCTCTGTAATCTCACCGCGTCGCGAGGACGACATCGGGTGTGTGGCGCAGTCCCGCTCCATCCGGGCGACGCTTGACCACGCGCGCTCGATATTATTCGCCGTCATGGATTCCGGCCCTGCGCCAGGCGGCGCATCCCGGAATGACGGAGCGCTTAACGCAAAAACGCCGCCCGGAATTGGGCGGCGTTTTTATTCCGGGTCAGTGTAGAGGCTGACAGATCGATATCTAGAGTGAGGATCGATCCTGTCAAGTCCGGTAGCTGGGGTCGATCCGGTCAAGCTTGCGCAGCAGCGGCGGCCAGACCAGCTTGGTCGAGCGCAGATCCGCACGATCCGGATCGCTCACCAGCCTTTCGTTTTTCTCGATGACAAGCTTTTCGACCGGATAGGCGGTCGGGCCCAGCATGCGGGTGCGGACCTGCATCGTGCAGGCGCGCTCAAGATGAAACATGCGCTCGAAAGCCGATGCGACCGAACGGCCGACTGTGAGCGTACCGTGATTGCGCAACAGGAGATGGTTCTTGGTACCGAGATCCTTCTGGATGCGCGGACGCTCGTCATGATCGAGCGCGATGCCTTCGTAATCGTGATAGGCGAGGTCGCCGGTGACGAGCTGCGCGGTCTGGTTCAGTGGGAGCAGGCCTTCCATGCAGCTCGCGACGGCGGTGCCGTCCGGCGTGTGAAGGTGCAGCACGCAGCCGGCGTCTTCGCGGACTTCATGGATTGCCGAATGAATGGTGAAGCCAGCCGGATTGATGCTGTATTCGCTCTCGGTCAACTGATTGCCGTCGAGATCGACCTTCACGAGGCTCGACGCGGTGATCTCGTCGAACATCAATCCATAGGGATTGATCAGGAAGTGATGCTCGCCGCCGGGAACGCGGGCCGAGATGTGGGTATCCACCAGGTCATCCCAGCCGTAGTGAGCGATGAGACGGTAGCAGGCTGCGAGATTGACCCGCTGCTCCCACTCTCCGGGAACCATGGTGGACTGAACTTCCTTAAGGCGTGGTTCGGCTGGCGACATGACGATTTTCCTCCCGCGATTTATTTTGATCTTGCCCGGGAGGAGCCTAGTCCCGCGATACCGCTATCGCAACATGCGAGCCCCGCAGGGGCGCCATGCCGCGAACCCGAAACGGAGAGGGATCAGGGCGCCGGAATGGTGAGCAGGCTGGCGATGCTCTTGCCACGGATGTCGTAGACCCGCGCGAACACCACGTCGTCCCGCTTGATCTCGACCACCACCGGCGCGTTCAATCCCTTGCAGTAGAACTCGCCGAGCGTCATGGCGAAGTCTGCGGCCTGGCTGTCCCAGCCGATGGTGAAACCGGGGCCGAGTGCGACCTGCGCCGGACGCTGCGGACCGCACACCGCGACACGCCACTTGCGGTTCCGGGGCGCGGGCTCCTGACGCTCCTCGATCTCCTGCCGCAGCCCTTCGGAGGCCTGCTTGAGCGCAAGCCCCCAGTAGTCGAGCATGTAGCGGTCGTCGGCGGCGCGGACTGTTCCGGCGATGTGGTTGAAGTGGGTGTACTGATAGGGATGCAGCCGGATCATTTCGTTGAGCGGCAGCATCAGCCCCAGCAGAAACATCGCGGCAAACACCGCCTGCGCGGGGCGGCTGCGTTCCTTGAGCCATCCGATGATCGCTGCGAAGGCAACGCCGGCGAGAACGGCCATCGGCGGGATCACGAAGATGAAATGCCGAATGCCGTTGTAAAGCGCGGGGCGCTTCACCATCGCAATGACGAGCGGTAGCGTCGCCGCCATTGTCAGCATCAGCAGAATGCTCTTGCGCCGGGTGTCGACGTCCGAGCGCATCAGCGCAACCAATGTTCCGGCGATGCCCGCGCCGAGCAGGCCGAGCATGACTTCCGGAAGCTGGAGTGCGAACAGCGTCGGCAGATACGACCACGGCATGTCCGGCACGGAGACGATCGCGCCGTTGAACAGTTCCTTCCATGGCTTCTCGAAGAAATGCGAGAAATACGTCAGCGCGTGGAACGGATTGGCGGGATTGATGATCGACCACGGCCACACGAGGCCCATCATCAGATAGCCCAGCAGCACGCCGGGCAGCAGGACATAAACGACATGACCGAACCGATGCGCGGCCTCGCGCAGGCCATGGGCGCGGATGTCGGAAATCCAGATCGGCAGAAATCCGATCGCGGCGTAGATCAGCGCCAGCCCGCCAAGGATACGGCAACCGATCGACAGCCCTGCGCCGAGGCCGATGATCAGAACCGTGTGTGGTTTTGGCGAGGGATATTCCTGCGCCAGCCTCACCAGCCCGAGCATCAGGATCACCATTGCCACCGCGAAAGGCGCATCCTTCGGATTCATGAACATGTGTCCGTAGAACGTCGGACACAGTGCAAGCAGGACGATTGCCGCAAGACCGGCCACCGGCCCGCCGACGCGCCGCGCCAGCCGCCATGTCACGCCGATGCCGATCAGGCCGACGATGGCGCCGAGCAGCCGCCGCGTTTCGAACAGTTCGAGCGGGACGATCTTGTGCAGCAGCGCGGCCGCCATGTCGAAGCCGCCGCCATACATGTAGAGATTGGCGAACGACAGCGCGCTGGTGTCGGTGAAGCCGCTGCCGAACATCTTCAGCAGCAGATCGGCGTATTCGGCGTGGGTGTAGTCGTCCCAGCCGAGGCCGTAGTCGCGGAAGGTCAGGCCCGCGACGACCGTGACGACAGCCAGCACGGCCAGCGCGAGATCGTCACATGTCTGCTCGATCGAGCGCCCGGCCGGCGTATCGAGGGCCGATGTTGTAATGGATGACATCTCAGCTAATGAACCCAGCCGTTCCCGTGCCCGCGTGCCTTCCGGGCAGGCTTTTCCGGGAACCTTGTATCCCAGTTCGGTGTTTAGGTAATTGCCAAATGTGGCGCATTTTCTCTAATTGCAATGCAACATTGCGGTCAGGGTAAAATTACAATCGCGCTCCGAGCGCCTTTTTGCATGCTGGCAGATTGGGCTTCTGAATCTGAACGGCGCCTGACCAGGGACACCTTTCGGCAAAAGCACTCAATTACCAATTGGTAATGCGGTTACTTGAAACTATTATGGAACTCACCCTGTTGAGTCCGCTGGCGCGGGTTTGGAGCTTGTAATGATTGCGCTATTGATCGGCGGAACGGTCGTCCTCTGCATCGGCCTTCTGACGGTCGTTTTCGGGATTCCGATCAAGGAATTCAGTTTCGGCAACACGATGATCCTGGCGGGGGCCGTGGTGTCCTGCACCGGGCTGATCCTGATCGGGCTGTCTTTCGTCGGCCGGGAATTCAGGAGCCTCGCGCGCCGTCTGGAAACAGGTCTGCCTGCTCCGGCCGTATTGCCGCGCGAGCTTGTTGCCGAGGCCGAGGCTTCCGCTCCTCCAATCCGTCCCGCGCGAACCCTGCCTGAACCGCCGTTGGCGCCGCGTCCGATGCCTCCAAGGCCCGCCCGCGAAGACACGCTGTTTACCCGCGATCAGCCGCAAGATGTGGCGCAGGACCGGGACGATTTCGCCGCCGATACCCGGGACGATCATGGCCGCGAGCCGTTGAGCGAGCCGGCTCCATGGCCGGAGCATCCGGTCACCCGTGCGCGCAATCCGGCACCCGCCGCGGAGTCCTTCGAGCCCCCCGCGGAAGCGCCACCGCGCCAGCGGCGCAACATCATGTTTTCGTCGCACCGGCGCGACAAGGCCCGCGACCTGCCGCCGCGCGATCTACCACCGCTGCCGGACGACAGCGCTGAAGGGCCTGTGGCGGAGGATTTCGGGCACCGCGATCCCGAGCCGGAGGCGCGGGGTGCATTCGACAGCGCCTGGCCCAGCTCACGGCCTGAATCCGACAAGGGGCGGCAGGATTCGTCACTGCCTCGCATGAGCCGGAGCACACAATCGCCGGACTCCGATCATGACGCTCCCGAGCCTGTCCGCGAACGATTTCCGCCGCGGCGGGCGGATGCCTCGTCGGTCACCATCGTGAAGTCGGGAGTCGTCGATTCGATGGCGTATTCGCTGTATTCCGACGGATCGATCGAGGCGCAGATGCCTGAAGGCATGGTGCGGTTTGCGTCGATCGATGAACTGCGCGCGCATCTGGATCAGCGCGGCTGATCCGGCAACGGGCCTGTTTTTCAGCCGGACGGGCAGCTTCCAAGTGTAAATAAATACACGCCGGTATTTTTGTTGTGCTTGTCAGTCCGCCAGAAATTCTCACATACTTACAAGTATAGATGACGCCGAAACTGTCGCCCCGGCGGACGTTTGCTTGGGCCGCCGCCCTTTTCGGCGGCAATTTGATTGCGCCTTGAAAGACATCACGATGAGCGAAACCAACCCGAAGGGATTCGTCGACCTGACCGCGTCGATCGTTTCCGCCTATGTCAGCAACAACGCGACGACCGCGGCTGAAATTCCAGCCCTCATCAGTCAGATTCACGCGGCCCTTGTGCGGGTCTCAACCGGCGGCACGGAAGCCGCGGCGGAGTCGGCCAAGCCGGCCGTTTCCGTCAAGAAGTCGATGACGTCGGAGTACCTCGTGTGCCTGGAAGACGGAAAACGCTTCAAGTCCCTGAAGCGCCATTTGCGTTCGCAGTACAACATGAGCCCTGAACAGTACCGCGAGAAATGGGGCCTTCCGGCCGATTATCCGATGGTCGCCCCGAACTACGCAGTGGCGCGGTCCCAGCTTGCCAAGAAGATGGGTCTCGGCCAGCAGCGCCGCCGCCGGAAATAACAGTCCCGAAAATACGGCTTGCCCCAGTCTAGGAATAATTCCACATTGGAGGCGTCCGGTGTCAAGCCGGGACGGCCTCTATATTTTTTCGGGGATCGCCATCCCCGCCGGTTGCATCGCCTCTAGGATATAGGTATAAATTCCTAGTGAGGTTCCGATGCTTGAAGTCCAGCCGTCTGCTCCTGCTTTTTCCCCGCCGCAATCCATCACTGCCGAACCGCATCCCGACGAGGTCTGCCGTCTGGTTGCTCTCTGCGTCGCGTCCGATTTCGGCGTCGATGCTGCCGTTCTTGAAACCGGCCCGCGCGGCTCGCGGCGCATGGCCTTCGCGCGGCAAATCGCGATGTATCTCGCTCATGTCGGCTTTGGGCTCAGTTTCGAGATCATCGGACACGCCTTTGGGCGCGACCGGACCACAGTCGCCCATGCCTGTCGGGCCGTGGAAGATGGCCGCGACGACATCTGGTTCGATTGCCGTGTCGCGACACTTGAGCTGATTTGCCGCGCGGCCGCCGGTGGAGATGGACAATGAAGCGACAGGACCGACGCCCATCCGGCAAGATTCGGCAACCGGCCACGCAGATCGCCGGCGACGCGGTTGACGCATTCCGCGCGCAGCATCTCGATCTCGCAACGCGCGATCTCATGACAGAAGCCGGCCTGACAAAGGTCGTTGTGAACGACAGCGAAAGCCCGCTGGCATGGCTGGCGCGCCGCAAGGGACGCGATGGCCGCACCATGATCGGGCCGGATCAGTTCATCGCGGGCGAACGCCTGCGTGCGGACTTCACGCGCGGGCACATGACGCCGCGTGTGACGTCGAGCTGGACCGGCATCGGCCGGACGCCTGGCAGCGGCGGTGGCGGTAGCGACATGACGGATCTGATCGTTGCGTCGCGCCAGCGCGTGCGTCTGGCGCTGGAGGCCTGCGGTCCCGAATTCTCGGGGCTTCTGCTCGATGTCTGCTGTTTTCTGCGCGGTCTGGAAGACGTAGAGCGCGAGCGCGGCTGGCCGTCACGTTCGGCCAAAGTCGTGCTGCAACTGGCGCTCGACCGGCTGGCGCGTCATTACGGATTACGCAGCGATGCACGCGGCACCGGCGGATCGATCAGGACGTGGCTGGCGGATGATGCGGCCTTTACGCCGTAAAATTCAGGATGCCGACGCCAGCGTTTCGCGGGCGTCGTTCTTGATCCGCTCCACCATGGCCCGCAGGCCGTTGGAGCGCTGCGGCGTCAGGTGCTCGCGAAATCCGAACTCGTCGAAGATCGCGATCGGATCGGCGGCCAGGATTTCCTGCGGTGTTTTCCCGGACTGGATGGTCAGCAGGATCGCGATCAGCCCGCGCACAATATGCGCGTCGCTGTCGCCCTTGAAGTTCAGCACGGGCTCGGCGCCGCCGCGGTCGATATCGCGCGACAGCCAGACCTGACTGGCGCAGCCCTGCACCTTGTTTTCGGCGGAATGCTCGGCATCGGACATCGGGGCCAGCGTGCGGCCAAGCTCGATGACATAGCGGTAGCGGTCGTCCCACTCGTCGAGCAGTTCGAAATTGTCCCTGATTTCGTCGATGGTCATGGTGGTCCGCATATCCATATCAAGCTCTCATCCGAGCCATATATGAGATCGCGGGGCATCGATAGCCATAAGTTCCAGGCCTTTTTCGGCCCGGAATTGCTTGTTATCGGCGGCCTTATGGACCCGCCGTTCCCCCGGCCGGCGGCTGCCAGTCGATCGCAAGATCGTCCTGAGTCAACGTCTGATGAACGGCCGCCGCGATTTCCGGTTCGCTGACGTCACGGTCATCCGGCGTGCCGATGGAGCCGGTGTGATCCGGCGCCTTCTTGCCGGCCTTGTCGGCGGGGTCAGGCGCTTTCTTTTCGTTCTTCTCGGCCTTGTCGGTGATGAACTGATAAACCTTCTTGGCGCCGGACTGCGCACGTTCGCCGATCACCGTGGCGGCCTGTCCGCCCACGGTGCATGCCGCTGGCTGGCGATTGCAGAACTGGCTCATGTCGGACATGGCCGCGGTGGCTGCCGAAATAGCTTCCGACGCGCCGATCTGCGGACCCTTGTCCGAATCGGGCGTCTTGTCGGTCGGGAGCAGCACAAGCACCAGCCCCAGCCAGAACGCCATGCGAAGGAGGAAAAACATCTCACACCCCGTTAGTCGCTTTCACCGGAGTGGCTTCACGCGATGAAGTACTCCGCCCCGTTGCGATTGATCTCGCAATCATCCCGTGTCGTATCAGACGCGGATAAATCTCCGGTTCGTGCGCTGTCTAAAATTTGAATGGTTTGATTTGGCGTAAATTTTCGATTGATAAGAGCGGGATTTCGTTTCGAACGATGCGGCTGTGGCTTCCAGCCATGCACGATTTCGAAACCATAACGGCGCGGCATGGAAACTTCGCGTTCACCATTCGGGTTGATGAAATCACCGATTATCCGCGAAAACAGCGCAATCGACCGGCGTAACTTGCAATCCGATGCGCGCCTTAGCGTTCGCTTAAGTTCACTCTGACACCATCGGCCAAACGAAAAACGGGGGCGTCCCGGCAGTCGACACGACGACCGGCCGAACAGTGAGAACAACGTGAGATTGTCCGGCATCATACGCGATCATCTGGACTCGCTGCTGCATCCATCGGCGCGGCGCGATCTGATGACGAAAGCCCGTCACCGTGCCTTCATCGGGCCGCGGCTGCTTGGCGGCCTTGCGGCGCTTGCATCGCTTCCGCTTTATCTTGCGGTTCGCGGCGCTCCGCAGGAAGTCGAGGTCATGGTGTTCGCATGGCTGATCGCGCCCATTCTCATCTCCTATTATCTGTCGCGCACAGGTCATTACGAGCGCGCGCACATTCTGTCATCCACCGCGCTGGCGGCGGTGGTCATGGCGGTCTGCATCAATACCGGAGGAATTTCGTCGTTCGCGGCGATCTGGCTGGTGGCCGTTCCGCTCGATGCGGCGCTGTCCGCTTCGCGGCGTGCCGTTGTCATCGCCGTCGTGCTGGCGCTTGGCTGCGCGCTGGGTCTCGTCATGATCGAAGCTTTCGGTGCTCTCCCGGTTTCAAGAGTGCCCGCTTCATACGGTTCGCTGTTCGAGGCGCTCGGCATCGCCACAGCGACGATCTATGCATCGGCTCTCGCGTTCAGCGCGGAATCGCTGGCGCAGATGAGCAGAAAATTGCTGACGGTCGAGGAGGAGCGTTATCGGCTGCTCGCGCACAACATCAGCGACGTGATTTCCCGGCATAGCCGCAACGGCGCAATCCGGTTTATCTCGCCGGCGGCGGAAGCCCTGCTCGGCACGCCGGCGGCGCTGCTTCAGGAACACGGTCTGTTCGACCGGGTTCATGTGGCCGACCGGCCGGCCTATCTGACCGCTCTCTCGGAAGCCGCGCGCAGCGGCGACGAACGCAGCGTCGAGTTCCGCGTCAAGCGGGATGCCGCGCGCGGCTCCGATCATGACCGCACGTCGGCCGCCGAATTCATCTGGATCGAAATGCGCTGCCGGCCGATCGATGCGACGTCGCGGTCGCTGGCCGATCCCGGCGTCGAAGTGGTCGCGGTGATGCGCGATGTCACCGAGCGCAAGCTCCAGGAGCAGGCGCTGGAGAATGCTCATATGGAAGCCGAACGCGCGG
This sequence comes from Afipia sp. MLSD5-FHT05B12, assembly GCF_058793355.1. NCBI lineage: Bacteria > Pseudomonadati > Pseudomonadota > Alphaproteobacteria > Hyphomicrobiales > Nitrobacteraceae > Afipia > Afipia sp. MLSD5-FHT05B12. The sequence goes on along the minus strand of NZ_JBXAFS010000005.1, from coordinate 158,549 downwards.
GCGCATCCAAGTCGCGCTTCCTTGCCACCATGAGTCACGAACTGCGCACGCCGCTAAATGCCATTATCGGGTTCTCGGAGATGATCGTCCGCGAGAACGAGATGATGATCGATGCCGCGCGGCGGCAGGAATACGCCAGGCTCATCAATGAATCCGGCCTGCATCTTCTGTCGGTGGTCAACGGCATTCTCGACATGTCGAAGATGGAAAGCGGCAACTTCGAGATTCTTCCCGAACTGTTCTCGCCGCGTGAATCCTTGATCGGCTGCTGCAACCTGATGGTTCTGAAAGCGCGCGAAAACGGCATCGATGTCGTGACGCGCGCGCCTGTCGACTTGCCTGAAATTACCGGAGACCCGCGCGCATTCAAGCAGATGATCCTGAATCTGCTGTCCAATGCGATCAAGTTTTCCGAGCGCGGCGGCACCGTCACCGTCACCGCCGGGATCGAAGGCGCGCGCCTGCTGGTTCGGGTGATCGACAGCGGCGTCGGAATCGGCGCCGAGGATCTCAAGCGGATCGGCGATCCGTTCTTTCAGGCCGGGAAGACCTATCAGCGCCGCCACGAAGGCACCGGACTCGGGCTCTCCATCGTCAAGAGCCTGGTCGCGATGCATGGCGGCGAGATGACCGTGCAAAGCCAGATCGGCGAAGGCACCACCGTCACGGTGGCGTTGCCGATGGTGTTTACGCCGGCGGCCGAGAAATCCAGCAACATCGCAAAACTCGCGCCCGCGCGCGCGGAACCTCAAGACTATCAGGTGAAGAAAAGTGCCTAGACAGATCGCAGAAGATGACGAGAAGCCACGCCGCCGCCGCCGCGCCTCCGCAGTTGCGGCGGTCGAGGCGGAGCCTGAGCGAGGCCTGATCATGCGCGTCCTGCTGCACAGCCCGAAAGATACATTGGCGGCAACGGCAGCGCTCGCGGCCGTCGTCGCCATCGTCACCAATGCGATGTTCCTGCAGGCCGGGCGTCATCCATCGCCGATGTTCAGCACCGCCGCGGTTTCGTCATTGCCGGTCGCGGTTCCGGCTCCCGCGCCGTTGCCGCGTGTTCGTCCGCCCGAGGCCGAAGCGCGTGTTGTCGAAAAGCCCCTGGAAACGGCGATGCCCGCGCCAGCCAGACAGGCTGCAACAGCTGCCGCGCCGCGGCCTCCAGCCGCCGTTCATGCGGCAAAGAGCGATCCGGTTGGCGATCTGATCGTGTCGACACGGCGCATCGCCGCCGTTCAGCGTGCTCTGACCGAGTATGGCTATGGCCAGCTCAAGCCCACCGGCGTTGTCGGCACCGACACGCAGGCCGCGATCCAGAAGTTCGAGCGGGATCGCAAGATGCCGGTCACGGGCCAGTTGTCCGACCGCCTGATCCGCGACCTGACCGTTCTGACGGGGCGGCCGATCGAATAGGCGGCCTCTGTTAAATGGATGGACAGGCTGCGCTCCGGCTGTGATAGCACCTCTCTGTGTTTCATTCGCCCGATCGGTCCTGCCTCATGTCTCGCCTGAAATCATCCATCTGGGTCGCGGGTTATCTGCGGCGATGCCAGGGCGCCGGCATGTTCGGCGCGGTCCGGCGGCGTGGCGCGGAAGAGGCGGGCGCGGTGTTCGTCAAGATCGCCTTGATGGACGGCACGGCGATGCTGTTCGTTCCGGCGCCGCAAACCGTCTACGACGACAGCCATCCCATGGAACGCGCCTTCGTCCAGTCGCCGCCGCAAGCCGTTGACGAGCAGGTTGTCGAGGCGCGTCTTGCGAAGGAAATCAGTTTCGATCCGGATGTCTGGATTGTTGAAGTCGAAGACCGGGAAGGGCGCCACTTCCTCGATCTCGCGAAGGCTTGAAGTTTAGCCGCGCGAGGTGTTGCGCGCCGCGACGTGCGTGCCGGGCTGGGCCGCGGGGCGAGATGGCGTGGATGTTGAACGGACACGCTGGCGCTCGTCGTCGTAAAGGGCAGGGCGATATTTTGCCCGCGTCGCGGCGAGTGCCGAGCCGCGCCACGCCGCAAGCATGATCAGCGCGGTCCGCAATTCGATGACTTCGTAGAGACGCGCCAGCCGGTAGACATCCATCACCGACGCGCCGAGCGACGGATTCAGGAACAACAGCACGCGCTGATACGATTCGCCCGGCATGCCGAGCGCCTTGAGTGCGCAGGCGAGCGGTTCGCCGCCCGGTTCGTTGACGATCTGGGCCGCAACGCGCGACGTCAGGATCAGGGCGTCGGCAAGTTCGGCGGCGAAGCCAGCCGAATCGGCCGCCAGCGCGGCCTGCTCCAGCGCCGTCACCGCGCGCACGGCGCGGCGCGGATCGACCGGCGTGGATGGCTTCAGCGGCATATCGGTCAGGCCGTACAGCATCTGGGCACGGTGGCTTTTGTCGGCGGCCAGAAACATCTCGATCAGTTTCGCGGCATCGTCCGGCTGCATCGACATGGTCGGCGCGGGCATGACGGGAGCGAGAGGCGCTTCGGCTTCCGAGACGATCTCGAAATCCGCCGCGGGGTCGGCCTCAGGCGTGTCGTCGAGAATGTGCTCGTCGTCCCGCAAGACGGGCAGGCTGTCCGTTGTGTGCCTCAGTTGCAGCTTCCAGGCGATTTCGCGCGGCGTGTTCGGGTAGATCGCAAGGCGCGCGCGCACGGCGGCGCGGGTGGCATCATCGACCTCGTCGATCAGGCGCGTTGCCAGTTCGGCGAATTGGCGTTCTTCGTCGAGGGTGTGGTCGCTGGTCTGGACATAGAGATCTGTCAGCACGCGAAGCAGCGTCGGGCGTATGTCGACGCCCTCACGCCGGGACAGTGTCATCAGGCCATCGAAGCCGTGAAACATCGGAAGTGTCGTCATGCCGGATACGCGGGTTTAAATCTCGGCCCGACGTTATCGGGCGCCTGTTAACAACCCATTAACCATGACCACTCTTAATGGCCGTGTGCCGCCGGCGCAGGAAGCAGGGCGGTCAGGAGAGATCGAGATGGGCATCATTGTTGAATTTCCGGCGGATACAGCGGCGCGCCGCGCCGGGCCGGACATGAACATGGTCCCGCGCGAGGGAACGGCAACGATCCTGATTCTCCCCGCCATCCGGATCGAGCGCTACGCTGAAACCAGCGATGGAATCGGTCCGGGGGAGGGAACGGCTCCGGGACGCCGCCGCAGGCGCAGGGCACGTTCCTGACGAGTCAGGTTCTCCGGCGAAAGACACGCCGGATCGGCAACGCTTTCACACCGGGCCGCGATGTGTAATCCGCTCTATCTTTTGCCATTCGTTGCGAGCCTCGCTTGCCCGAGCGACGATTTCGGCCGCACCCGCTCGACATTTTATCACGAAGACATGCACAGCTGGGTCGGCACTGAAGCCACCACAAGTCTGGGCGGGCAGCCGTCGCAATTCCAGTTGACCGATCTGGAACGCTCGCTGCGCGATCTCGCCTATTACTTCATCGAGCCGCCGCATTCGCATCCGGCATGGAAAGCGGTGTTCGGCGACTACAAAAAGATTCCGGCGCCATGGAGCCAAAAGGCGGTCTTCGACCGGACGCTCTATGGACGGCGCATGATCGACGAGCCGCACCGGTCGCAGACCGCGGCCTACGCGGGATTGATCGAGGATGTGCGCAACGACGGCGTGATGCTTGATCAGTTCATTCCCGTCGCCGTGAAGGTCAACGATCTCGACATCAAGCGCAACAAGGCGCTCGGTATCGTCTCCGAGCTTTCGCCGCGCGAATACGACGACGCGCAGGCGCGCATGCGTGAGAACGTCCTGGTCGTGCAATGGGTGCAGCAATGCCTGCAACAGCGTGTGGCGTCGTATCGGTGGGCGCTCGACCGGCTGGTGATTCACGCACCTGACGCCATGGCGGCGGATGCCGATCGTGTGATCGTCCAGTTATCTCAGCGCGCATCCGAGATGTGGATCAAGGCAACGCCTGTTGTCGGACGTGCGCTGCGCGTCGGCGGATAAATCAGAATCGCAAATCTCTGCGACCTTCGGACACGCGGCGTTCCGACACGCGGCGGAACGCCGCGTTGAGTCCGTCTGCAATCGGTTGTTTGCTTTTTTTTGAAGGATCGGGATTTGCCGTGAGATGAGAATGGGGGATGGAATGACAGGTTCCCCAATGGCCAGGCTGTTTCTGTTCGGCAGAAACTTTGGAACTCTGATCGCGCTCAGTTTCGCCGTAGCAGTGCCAGCGTTTTTCATCGCCTATACGCTGGAACCGCGTCTGGTCCTTCCCGCGCTCAGCGTGTTGTTTTTCGCGGCGGCAGCGCTCGCCGCTATCGCAGCGCTCTCGGTCAAGACCGGAAAAAACACGGAGAATTTGAATCTCTGGGACATCGCCGGCGGCCTTGTCATCACCGGCTGCGCAGCATCAGTGCTGGGTGAGCCGGAGCAGGTCGCACAACTGTTCGAGCATCTGTTCGAACGCCGAACTGACACGCAATAGGAGACACGTAGACATAGACGACCAGGCCGGGCCCCTCTGGCAGCTGTGAGGCTGCGATGTCGGACTGGAATTCAACTGGAGTGGCCCTTTAGAATATGCGGCAGTTGTCCGGCAGCGTGTTTACCGATGACAAGTCGGTGCGCGATGCCTGTGGTGACGTGTCGTATTCGCCTGTGACAGGGGCCGCTCTTCCGCAAAATAGGGAAGCCCGGCTCATGTTTGAACTCCTCACTTCAGAAGCTCTCACTGCATTTGTCCAAGTTATTCTCATTGACCTCGTTCTGGCAGGGGACAATGCGATCGTTATCGGCCTTGCCGCCGCGGGCCTGCCGAAAGAGCAGCGCAACAAGGCGATTTTAATCGGCGTTGGCGCCGCCACACTTCTGCGAATTGTCTTCGCAACCCTCACAACCCAGCTCCTGGCGATTGTTGGTCTGCTGCTCGCGGGCGGCATCTTGCTGCTCTGGGTCTGCTGGAAGATGTGGCGTGAGCTGAAAGCCGGACATGAACAACATGCCGCGACGTCCGAAGACGCAGCCGAAGGTGCCCCGACCAAGACCCTGGCCCAGGCCACATGGCAGATCGTTGTCGCCGACGTATCGATGTCGCTCGACAATGTGCTCGCGGTGGCCGGTGCGGCGCGCGAGCACCCCATGGTGCTGATTTTCGGTCTGGCTCTGTCGATCGCGATGATGGGCGTTGCCGCGTCGTTCATTGCGAAGCTGCTTCAGAAGCATCGCTGGATCGCTTATGTCGGCCTCGCGGTCATTCTCTATGTCGCAGGCGAGATGGTTTATCGCGGTGCGCTGGAGATCTGGCCGCATCTGAAGTGAGTGGTGTCGGGAGCTTAAGGCAAAAGCGCTCTACCGCTTGGCCTGCGGTGGTTCGGTTTGCAGACCGCATTTCGCGGCCGCCAGCGACGCCTGCGCCTGTGGCATCAGGCCGGGCTCCGCCGCGAGCGCCTTTAGCACGATCAGGCCGGTTGCGGTCGGCGAGTCGATAATCAGCCGGTCCGCCGCGGTGACTTCCTCGTCTTCCGGCAATTCCGCATGCTGTGCCGCGGTCATCAGGTCGAGTTCGATCACGCGCCGCCCCGCGGAGCGGTCGTTGATCGCGTAGTAGGCGACGTCGTTACGCGTGTAGAACGACACCGACGTGTAGGCCTGACTTACCGGCACGGTCAGCTTGAGCGGCCCGCTGGAAAGATCATAGCGGCAGGCGGCGCTGGCGAAGGCCGGGTCCATGAAGGGCATCGGCGCGCTGTTCGGCGCGGCCGCCGGCAGCGCCGTGACAGCATTCAGTTTCGTGATCGGTGCGAGGCGCGAGTAAGCATCGAGCGTCGCGACGCGCGGAAGCACCAGCACGCTGACGAGATGAACCACGCCGCCCAATAGCGCGCCGCCGAGAATTGCGAACAGCCAGCGGATCATGGGCAGCCCACCGTGCTGATCGATGGCATCGGCGCGTCCTTTTGCGTGCGCGTTCCGACGCCGACCGGCGTATCGTAGAGCCGCAGCACCAGCATGTACCGGTCAAGGCCGCCGGTCGGCAGCCAGTTGCCGGCGCGCGAGCGCGATGTCGCCCGCACCTCGAAGCTGCCGTCCGAACCGCGCACGATTTCCTGGCTGGTGAAGCCGTAACGCTGGAGCGAATTGGCGACGAGCTGGCCCTTGGTGTCATAGATCGTCATGGTCCAGAAACGTGCCGCGGGTGTCACGCCTTTCACGACCACGTCGCATCGGCCATCGAGCGCGCGGCCTGAATCATCCCTGTTCGCGGTGAACATCACGCCGTCACCGGTGCCGACCGGCAGTTCGCCGCTGCGCGCGACGGAGGCGCGCGAGTAGGGGTCGATGCTGCTGGTCCCGGTCCGGGGCCGGGCGGTCCACGCACCGATCGTGATGGTGCCGACGTTGACGCCGCGCGTCGCCGTCACCCATGTGGCGCCGAGGCCGACAATGGTTGCGATAATCAGCGTAACAAGGGTGATAAGGATCAGCCGCACGATCGAAGCGCACTCATGACGCGGTTAGTTCTTGCGCGGCGGTGGAGCCGCCGCGGGCTGATCGGAAATTGCCGATGCGAAGCTGTCCGGGAAAGCCACGCTGGAGGCCGGCGCCGGCTTGCCGTTGTCATTCGAGGACGTCTTGCCAGGCACGGCGATGGTCTTTGCGGCGTCATCGAACAGCTTCTCGACGCGCACCAGGATATTCGCACCGCGCCGGGTCAGAATTGGAGGCGGGCCGGGATTGACCTCGGGAGCTTTTGCGTTCGCATTTGCCGAGGCAACTGCGTCGGGCCGCTTCTTGCCGGCGCCGAAGCCGGGGATGTCCTTGATCTCGACGCCCTGATGCGCGACGACCATGATGTCGTGCCATGTCTGCGCGGGCAACGAGCCGCCGGTCATGCGGTTGGTGGACGAATAGTCGTCGTTGCCGTACCAGACGGCCATCGTGAAGTTGCCGGTGTAGCCGACGAACCAGGCGTCCCTGAATGCATTGGTGGTGCCGGTTTTGCCCGCCGCGGGAATGCCGTCGAGCTGAGCGCGCCGCGCGGTGCCTTCATCGACCACATGGCTCATCATTTCCGCCATGTCGGCGGCCACCGAGACAGGGATGGCCTGCGTAGGCTTCTTGCCGTCACGGTCCCAGCGCCAGACCAGATCGCCTGCGCCGGTCCGGACTTCGAGCACGGCATGCGGCTTCACCGCGCGCCCCTTGTTCGGGAACGTGGCGTAAGCGACCGCGTGTTCGACGACGCTCACTTCGGTTGAACCGATCGGCAATGACGGCGTGTCCACCAGAGGAGCCGTGATGCCCATCTTGCGCGCGGTCTCGACGATCTTCACACGGCCCGCCTTGGCCGGATTGGGATTGCCTTTGCCCATCGCGATCGACAGCTTGACGGGCACGACGTTGATGGAGCGCGTGATCGCCTGCGTCAGCGTCACCGAACCCGAATACGAACGTCCGTAGTTCTGCGGGCACCAGTTGCCGATACAAACCGGGCCGTCCACCACGATGGATTTCGGCGTGAAGCCGTTCATCAGCGCGGTGGCGTAGACGTAAGGCTTGAACGAGGAGCCGGGCTGGCGCATCGCATCGACCGCGCGATTGAACTGACTTGCGCCGTAGTCGCGGCCGCCGACCATGGCGCGCACGCCGCCGTCGAGATCGGCGAGAACCACAGCGGCCTGGGTCGCGTGATAGTCGCGGCCGAACTGGCGCAGCTGGTTTTCCACGGTGGATTCCGCGGCGTGCTGCACGTTCATGTCGATGGCGGTGCGAACCACGAAGACGCGCTCGATATAAGACTTCGGGAACGTCAGGACGAGCTTGCGCATCTCGTCGAAGGCATAGTCGAGATAATAGTTGGGCGAGTTCTCGTCACGCCGGTCGACGGCGGTGGCGGGATTGCGGCGAGCACCGAACACCTGGCCCTCGGTCATGAAGCCCGCGTCCACCAGATTGTCGAGCACGACGTTGGCGCGGGCGCGCGCCGCGGGCAGGTTGATGTGCGGCGCGTATTTGGTCGGCGCCTTGAACAGGCCGGCGAGCATCGCGGCTTCCGCCAGGTTCACATCGCGCGCGGACTTGTTGAAATAGAAGTGCGCCGCGCCGTCGACGCCGAAGGTGCCGCCGCCCATATAGGCGCGGTCGAGATAGAGTTTCAGGATTTCGTTCTTGGTCAGCCGCGTTTCCAGCCAGATGGCGAGGAAGGCTTCCTTGACCTTGCGCTCGATGGTGCGCTCGTTGTTGAGGAACAGGTTCTTCGCAAGCTGCTGCGAGATCGATGAACCGCCTTGCCGGACGCCGCCCGCCTGCGCGTTGGTCATCAGCGCGCGCGCGGTGCCGGCAACGTCGATCCCGAAGTGATCGTAGAAGCGGCGGTCCTCGGTGGCCAGCGTCGCCTTGATGAGGTTGTCGGGAAATTCCTCGAGCGGAATCGAATCGTTGTGCTTGATGCCGCGGCTGCCGATCGGATTGCCGTAGCGATCGAGGAACGTCACGGCGAGATCGGATTTCTTCAGCCAGTCGTCGTCCGCGGTCTCGCGAAAGGCGGGAATGGCCAGCGCCAGCATCAGAACAAGGCCGGCAAGACCGATGGTTGCACCCTCGGAAATCGGCTCGACGAAAACCCAGCGCTTCCAGCGGCCGACATAGAAGCGATCCATGAAGGTGGAATAGCGCTCCCACAGCTCGCGCAAGCCCACGGCCGACGAGAACAGCGTCGAATCGATCCGCGCGTCGAGGTCCAGCAGGAAATGCCGGAACCGCTTTTTCCACTCGCTGGGTACGATCTGGCGCACCGGAACCCTTGAAAATTACACGGCGAAAGATTCGCCTTGAGAAAGCGCTGGTTAAACGATGCTGATCAATTTGCGGCATCCCCAAGGCGACCGGAGAGCCGATTTTGCCAGCGGGAATCCGCAATCTTCTAGCCGACAGTGAACCATAAACCAATGGCCGCGTTGGATTTTTGATGATGAGGGTGATCGCTGCCCACGCTTTTCAGAGCGGGGAACACGGCCCTTCACCTTGCCGCTTGCGCAGCCGCCGCCAAGGCTCATAGAAGCATCATATAGCGTAAGGACGTTTTAAGATCCGAACAGGTTCAAAGCCATGACAGCCCGGCCTCGGCCGCCCTCGACCCAAAGCGAATTTTTCTGGAAAACCAAGACGTTGGAGGAGATGTCCGGCAGCGAATGGGAAAGCCTGTGCGATGGCTGCGCGCGCTGCTGCCTGGAAAAGCTGGAAGACGAGGATACGGGCAAGATCTACTTCACCCACATTTCCTGCGCGCTGCTGGATGCCGGGCTGTGTGCCTGCAAGGACTATCCGAACCGGTCAGCCAAGGTGTCCGATTGCGTGCGGCTGACACCGGAGAACGTCCGGACGTTGAACTGGCTGCCGCCGAGTTGCGCCTACAAGCTCGTGGCCGAGGGCCGCGATCTGTACTGGTGGCACCCGCTGATTTCCGGCGATCCCAACACCGTCCACGAAGCGGGCGTCTCGGTGCAGGGCAGGGTCTGGGGCACCGAGGACGAGGTCGAGGAAGCCGACCTTGAGGATCACATCGTGCAGTGGCCCGGCGTGATTCCGAAGCGCGCGCGGCTGAAGCAGCGGCCGCCGTCCAAGTAATCTATCCAGGGTATATCAGGCGACGGATAACGCCCGCGTGATGGTCCTTTCGCGCGATGCACCCATGCGCCCTTGCCGGTTATGAAGACCTGCGAAACAGGATAAAGCTGGCATCATCCCGTACATTTCGAGTTCAGGTCATTCGCGGCTTGATCCTTCTCCAGAACAATTTCCCGGACCACGTCCAGACTCATGACCGAGACACATCGACAGCGCGGCGGCATGGCCGGTAACCCGGCCGATGAGGCGCAGGCGCTGGACACGCCGGACGACGTTGCCAACATCGCCACCGAAGTGATCGATCTCTCCGAGGCGCCGCCGATCGTGCCGGCGCCGCCGCTCTCAAAGAGCGAAGTACGGACCATCCTGCTGAGCCTGATGCTCACGATGTTCCTCACCGCACTCGACCAAACCATCGTCGCGACCGCATTGCCGACCATCGGCCGGCAGTTTCACAACGTCAGCAATCTGTCCTGGGTCATCACCGCGTATCTGTTGTCGGGGACCGCGGTCGCGCCGGTCTACGGCACGCTGAGCGATATCTATGGCCGCCGCGCGATGATTATCGTCTCGCTGGCGCTGTTCCTGCTCGGCTCGGTGCTGTGCGCGATCGCGCCGAACATCCTGACGCTGATTCTCGCGCGCGCCCTTCAGGGCGTCGGCGGCGGCGGCATCCTGCCATTGGTGCAGACCGTGATCTCCGACGTGGTGACACCGCGCGAACGCGGCCAGTATCAGGCCTATTTCTCGTCGGTGTGGGTCGCAGCCGGCATCGGCGGTCCGGTCCTTGGCGGATTGTTCGCCGAACATCTGCACTGGTCGGTGATCTTCTGGATCAACCTGCCGCTCGGCGCGCTGTCGCTGGCGCTGCTGCTGCCGAAGATGAAAAAGATTCCGGTGTTCCACCGCAGGCGTAAGGTCGACTGGCTCGGCGGCGTGCTGCTGATGGCGTCCGCGGTGATCGTGATGCTGGTGCTGACCTGGGGCGGCAACCGCTTCGCATGGGCGTCGCCCGCGATCCTAGCGATGATCGGCTCCGCGCTGTTTCTGGGCGTCGCTTTCGTCTGGCATGCGAAGCGCACCAGCGAACCGTTCCTGCCGATTCCATTGCTGTCCGGATCGGTGGTGCCGTTCGCGATGGCCGCGGGCGGCTGCGCCATCGGCACCATGATCGGCCTCACGGTGCATATGCCGCTTTACTATGAAGTGGTTTACGGCCTTTCCGCGAGTGAAGCGGGGATCGCGCTGATCCCGCTGGTCGCAGTCTCCGTGCTTGGCGCATGGGCGGCGGGCCGCGCGATGATGTTCACCAAACACTACAAGCGCGCGGCGATCGGTGGTGTAACCGTCGCGGCCTGTGCCGCGGCCGCGCTCGCAGTGGCGACACCGCTGCCGCTGTGGCAACTGCTCGCGGCGCTGTCGTTCATGGCGGTCGGTCTCGGCACGGTGTTTCCGGTCAGCGTGGTCTCGATTCAAAATGCCGTGCCGCGCATGCAGGTCGGCACGGCGACCGGCGCTATGAATTTCTTCCGCTCGCTGATGGCGTCGTTCACCGTCGCCGTGTTCACCGCGATCCTGCTGATGGTGCTCGGCGGCAATCTCACCATCGGCGCCGAGCATCAGATCGGTTCGAAGCATGCGATCGCCGCGAGCGACATGATCGTCGCGTTCCGTTATGTGTTCGCCGCCGCCGCTGTTCTGCTGACGACCGCCGCGACGCTAGTGATGCTGATGGAAGAACGTCCGCTGGCCGGGCCGCAACAGGCCCCCGCCGAGATGGCGGAATAGGGCGGGATTCGGCCGTTCGCGCGGCGCGCCGCATTGCACGGGACGCCAGCTCGTGCTGCACTCCGCAGAACGGAGCAGTGCATGCTGAACGCCGCCTGGCTGATCGTTCATCTGATCGCAAGCGCAACATCGCTGCCGGGGATGGCGGCTGCCGCCCAGCCCGTGGGCGTGACCTGCACCTATCAGGCATGCATGGCAAAATGCACCCGGCTCAACGGGGCCATCTGCAACAGCTATTGCGACGCGCGAATCCGGCAACGGATTGCCGTGGGTATCTGCGCCGCTGCCGGGATGCCGCCGGTCTAGCGGACCTGAAGCTTCCGCTCGCCGACGGCCGCACGTGAAAATTTTTGAATACACAAGCATTGCGTGTGCCGCGGAAGATGCTTAGCCTGCCTTTATTTTAAACGGGGGCTTTTCATGAAGGCATTTGCAGTAGGTCTGCTTGGCGTTTTGGCTGTCAGTCACGTTTCGCAAGCTCGTGATATTACAACCTCTCCAGGGAGCAGAAGCTCGCAGCTCGACATCAAGATCGTCGAGCCGCCATCGGCGCGTGCGCCGCTGGACGCGCAAAAACTCTACAAGATTTCGGTGTCCTGCAAGGCGACAAACCAGCCGTTGCCGGAAGAGTCGTTCTGGGATCCTCTCATACACAAGGAAGAAACGACGGCACACTTTGTTGCATTCAGCAATGATGCCGCGGATCCCGACCCAAGCGCCGCCGGCAAGATCAAGATGCCGTCGGCGCTTCTTCGCATGGCTCACTTGTACTCGTTCAAGGGCGAGGAGCGTTACTACGGCATGCGGTCATGCCCTGAGCCTTTTGTGGTTGAGGGGTCGACGCCGGTCTACATGACGCCGGTCGCCGTGTACTCATCAACTCACACCCCCGGCTTTCTGAGCCAGATCGGATATCAGGTTGCCAAGCTGATCCCCATTCTGGCGTCGGTCTTTCAACCCACGCTTCTTACGCCCGACGTCGGCAAGCAGATAACGGCGTTTCCGCAGACCGAAGAGCCGATCAAATCGATCGTCAAGACATTCGACAAGACGCGAAGTTTTGGCGAGGGAATCAAGATGAGAACGGGGACTTACACCGTCGAGACAAAATACAGCAGGGCAACAATAACGGTCGAGAATATCGCATCGATCGTCTTGGCCAAACCGGCCTCGCTTCAGAAGGGATTTCGGGACCAGTTGAAGTCGGCGCCTGAGAAAATTCCCGCCGACAAGATCGCAACAACTTGCGGGCAAATCGCGGCTAGCTTGAAACCGCTCGGCTTCACGGAAACAGAGGATATTCCATTTGCGCTGACCTATCTGGCGAGCCAATCGGTGGTGACCAAAGGGAAGATCCTGGAATGTCTGGGTGACGACTATGCGGACAACGCCGTAAAACTCGGCCCGGTTCTCTGGAATTTGATCCGGGCAAGCGTCAGGCTCAAGCAAGAGGATGTCGACAACATTCAGCCGACGTTCGGCGCAATCGAATCGAGCATCTACAAGCTGGTGCTCAATCTGTCGCGCATTTCGAAGAACGGGGCCGTCAACGTGCCGGACGACGTTGCAAGCCTGAAGGGTCTGACTGCCGAGAAGATCAAGGTGGTCGATAATACGCCCGACAGGAATTTTGCCGGCATCGACAAGCAGGTGGAGTCATCGGCTTTGGCCGATCTGTTCACCGCCAACAAGGACGGCGAGGGCAAGGATCGGCAGTATCTGAGGTTCGGGTGCTATGCCGCGATCTCCGACAAGAGCGGGTCCGGCGTGGATTCCGCGCCCGTGGCATTCCTCGCCTTCAATATTTCGAGGACGGACGCGAAGGCTAAACCGGCAGACGCTGTTTTCGTCCGCGTCATCTACAAGCGAAAGCTCGTATCCGAGATGCGGATTCACAAGGAGGCCGCCTGGATCAAGGTGAACCTCGATGCAAAGGATTGGGATTGTAACGGCCTGGAAGTGACCAAGCCCCAGGTCGCATCAAACTGACTTTGCTCAATAGCGGAGGCGATCAGCCTCCGCTTCGCCGGTTGTGCTGAAGAAAGCGCGCTGCTGGCCGGTAGCCGGAGCGGTTCGCACCGGCAATCGAAACATAGGAAATAAATCCTTGACAGCGCGACGCTGCCGGGCTAGGGTTCAAGCACGCTCCAGAGTTATGTTTCCGGCCCGCTACAAGGCCCCGAAGGCCATTGACGCTTGCAGGCAAGGTTCCTATCTTATGCAATATTGCAGAGGATAGGCTAATGCCTGCAAAACCGCAGACAGCATCGGAACTTATTCCTTCAGGTCGCCATGGCCTCGCGCTGGCAGGTTTCTTCCGCATCATGGCCCGCTGGGGCGTCGGCAATGCCGACGCGCGGCGCATCCTCGGCAATCCCGCGGAGCGCACGTTTTTCCAATGGAAGAGCGGCAAGGCCGCGCGCCTGCCGGACGATACGCTGCGCCGGATCGGCTATGTCGCCGGCATCTGGAAGGCGTTGCAGATCGTCTATTCCGATGCCGTGCTGGCCGATGGCTGGGTGCTGCGCCCGAACCGCTCCTTCGCGGGGCAAACGCCGCTGGCGCGCATGACCGCCGGCGATGTGACGGATCTCGCCGCAGTGCGCGCCTATGTCGATGCCGCGCGCGCGCCGTGGTCGTGACTGTAAAGGCACCCGACACAACGCGTGTGCGCTGGCGGGAAGCGTGGCGCATCATCGCCTCGCGCTATCCGCCGATCGCGCTGTTCGAGCGCGTCTCGGATGATCCCGCCGTATGGGATGTGCTGATCGAACTCGAACAGGCGACGAATCCGCGCGTGCGCGATGAGACGGGCGAGATCGCGCTGGTGCCGCCGGAGCGGCGCGTGGCCGGGCCGAATGCATCGTGGGTGATGGCGCCGTTCACCCATGTGAACCGCAACGGCTCGCGGTTTTCGGACGGCAGCTACGGCGTCTATTACGCCGCGCGGACATTGCAGACCGCGGTGAAGGAAACCGGCTATCACTTCGCGCGCTTCGCGGCGGATTCGAACGATCCGCCGCGCCGCGAGGACATGCGCGTGCTGCTGGGCCATGTCAACGCAACGCTGCATGATGTGGCGAAGCTCGATGACAAGTTGAGGCGGCGGATCCTGGACAGCGGGAGCTACGCGCACAGCCGGCCATTCGCCTTGAAGCTGCGCGACGGCGGCAGCGACGGCATTGTCTATCCGAGCGTGCGGGACGAGGGCGGATCATGCATCGCCGCATTCTGGCCGGATGCCGCGGGCATCCCGGTGCAGGAACGGCACCTGCAATACGAATGGGACGGCAAGCGCTTCAGCCGCTGGTTTGATTACGCGGAGGAGGGGTGGGTAAGCGCATAGGCGTATCCACCGACGTCATCGCCGCGTGAACCGCTTCCAGATTCATGATGCTGACGGCGTTGGTCAGCTTGTCGTCAGCGAAGATCGCGAAAAGCCTGCTGAGCGTTTGGGCGCAGTCGCGTGGGCCCGGTTCGATATAGTCGGCCAGGATGCCCTGTGCCCGCAGGACCGCGTCGAGAACATGTTCTTGAGCTGTCATGATCGGGTCTCCACACTATGAGGTGGAAACGGTCGCCATCTGTTCCGGTTCCACCCGCGGGTTCCATCCGCCCATAAAAAAAGCCCGCCTCGGTGAGGCGGGTCATGCAATTTTGCCGGGCAGCTTCCGTCGAATGAAACTCAAATTCGCGGTTCTGTTCCGCGCAGCCGCGTATCGCCGTATCTCGTGAGCTGCGCCGCGCGCTTCTCCAGAAGTTCTGCCACGAAATCAGACACCTCGTCGCGAACCTTGCGCTCCTGCTCCGGCGTCATCGCCTTGTGCCTTTGCGCGAACGCCTTCATCACCCGCTCCACCGCTTCTTTCATGACGCACCTCGCTGCCCCACAAACGTGCCGCGGTGGATTTCGTTCCGTCCCGGTTTTTCGTGAACCTCATGGACGCCCGTGCATTGCCTTTCTTCATGGAATGGGAGGCAGCGATGGGACGCGCTCCAAAGCACACTGTTCTCGTGGTGGAAGACGATCGGCTGCAACGGGAACTCGTCAGCCTGATTTTCGAGGAAAGCGACATGAACGTCATTCAGTGCATGAGCGCTGAAGCCGCCGCAGTTGTACTTGAAAAGGCCGGCGGGGATCTGATGCTGATGTTCACCGACGCGGATATTCACGGCGAAATGTCGGGAATCGAGCTGGCCTGGATCGCGACGGAACGCTTTCCGCATATCGATGTCATTGTGACATCGGAGCAGGCCCTTGAGGACGTTCCCGACAATGCCCTGTTCATGCAGAAGCCGTGGCTGCCGCTTGAAATCCTGCGGCAAGCCGAGATTTCGCGCCAGAGGCACACGGTGCATTGAGGCCGGATTTTCGGATCACATATTTCTAGGAAAATAGTCCTTGACAGCGTAACGCTGCCGGGTTAGGGTTTCGGCATGCTCCAGAGTTGTGCCGCGAAGACATCTTTAATGAGATGTCTCCGCGGCGGCCGGCGGGACCAAGGAACCAGCTCTGTCATCAGGCGTTGCCCTTCAAATGTCGCGCGGACTGTTTGCGCATTCGAATGAATGAGGGCGCAATGGCGAAAGTCGAACACGCACAAGGCCGTCGGCGCATTGTCGAAACGCCAACCGAAGCGCGGCAGGCGGAGCCGGAGCCGGGGCCGTCCGTCCTGGCGCTGCTGACTGTCAGCACCATCGCCGCGATCTTCGTGCTGGCGATTATCTGGTTCGTCTTCTTCAGGACGTGATGTTGCGTTGACGCAAATCGTCCCGACTCGCTCCTGAGCGTCATGCGCGGGCTTGACCCACGCATCCATCCTCAAATGGATATTTCGAGATGATGGGTTACCGGGTCAAGCCCGGCAATGACGACACCGCAAATCCGAATAGCCGCCGCGCCTTGTGCGCGGCGGTTTCGTTTCAGTGAGAGTTCTTCACAATGCCGAAAAAGCCTTTCCCAGCTCCGGTCAAGCAGCCGGCGGTGAAGAAGGCTGCACGCAAGACGATTGTGAAGAAGACGGTCAGGAAGACCGTTGCCAAAAAGACCGTGAAGAAGCCCGCCGCGGCAAAGCCGCAGACGCAGAAACGATCCCGCACAGAAGTCATCAACGAACATCCCGGAAATCTTGCCGCGGATGAACACGATCATACCACGATCAGCAGCCGGCGATCCACGGTGGACCGCATCGGGGACCCTCCATCGGATCAGCTGCCGGTCGCCTCAATGGTCGCGCGCGTCAGCGACGCCATCGAGCGGGAGCTGTCGAAGATCGAGTGCATCGTGGGCAATCCGTCGCGGCGAGATCCGGCGCAGCGGATCGAGACCGAAAGCCGCGCCCGCGTGCTGGCCTCGCTTGCGCGCACCCTGAAGGAAGTGATGCGGCTGCGCGAGCAGGAGCACGGGGCAGGAGAAGATAAAGCGAAAGCCGCCGATGACGACGCCATTCCCCGAGACCTCGACGAATTCCGCCGCGAGCTTTCGCGACGCCTGGAAGGGCTGGTCGAAGGCGCAGCGCCATTTTCTGATCGAGGGGATGAGCCGGGCTGAGCTCGAGCTGCTGTTCGCGCGGTGGGACGTGTTCGCGCACGATCATCAGATACCGTCACCATTGGCGCCGAACGGCCAGCCGTGGCTGACATGGCTGCTGATCGGCGGGCGCGGCGCGGGCAAGACGCGCGCGGGCGCGGAATGGGTGAGGGCGCAGGCGCTCGGGCTTCCGCCATTGGCCGACATGCCCGTGACCAACATCGCGCTGGTGGGCGAGCTCACGTTTGAATGCGCTGCGCTCTGGGGCGTTCTGGTCCATGAGTTCTGGACCGGCGATATGACGGCGATCAACGCCATGATCGGCGCCACCGGCCTCCTGGTCAGCTATTGGGGGTTCCGATTCGGCGTGTTAGGCGTTTACGTCAGCGGCCGGACCCGGGAGAAACTCCGTCTTGCAACCGGCCAGGAGACCCCCAAAGCGGTGGCGAAGAAAAAGTGAGTATGGAGAAAAAGTAATCTCCGCGCGGATTCCGTTCATGGAGCATTCACCGCCGCACCGTTCATGTTAGGCTATCGCAAGCTTGCCACCTGGAGACGACGTTGCGCCTTCTCGTTGTTGAAGACGATCCCGATCTCAACCGCCAGCTCACGACAGCCTTGTCGGACGCAGGCTATGTCGTTGACCGCGCATTCGATGGCGAGGAGGGGCACTTCCTCGGCGACAGCGAGCCCTACGACGCGGTGGTGCTCGATATCGGCCTTCCCAAGATGGACGGCATTTCGGTACTCGAGGCATGGCGGCGCAACAAGCGCACCATGCCGGTGCTGATCCTGACCGCGCGGGACCGCTGGAGCGACAAGGTGCAGGGCTTCGATGCTGGCGCCGACGACTATGTCGCCAAGCCGTTTCATCTCGAAGAAGTTCTCGCCCGCATTCGCGCGCTGCTGCGCCGGACGGCGGGCCATGCCCAGTCCGAGCTGACCTGCGGGCCGGTGATGCTGGATACGCGCACCAACCGCGTCAGCGTCAACGGCAATCCGATCAAGATGACCTCGCATGAGTACCGGCTGCTGGCGTATCTGATGCATCATTCCGGCCGCGTGGTGTCGCGCACAGAACTGGTCGAGCATCTGTACGATCAGGACTTCGATCGCGACTCCAACACGATCGAGGTGTTCGTCGGGCGCATTCGCAAGAAGCTCGATGTCGACATCATCCAGACCGTGCGAGGCCTCGGCTATCTGCTGACGGCGCCGCCCGCGACCAATGCGTAGTGGTACCGTGCTCCGGCTGAATCAGAGGCGCGCGGTATGATCGACGCACTATTCAGTGCGATACTTGAAGTTTTTTTTGCAGGAACGGGACGCCGACTATTCAATCTCTTCGGCAGGAGGCCACCCGAAATAACTCTAATGTTCACCGGGATGGCGTTTTGGATCGTATTGGGAATTCTTTTGTATGCAGTTTTCCGTTAGCATTGGAGGACTTGGATACTCTGTGTGATTTTATGCCGCGAATGATGGACCAGCGCTTGTTCTCAGTGGTTAGGTCATTTCGCGATGCGCGCTAAATCCCTCGCAACACGCCTGTTTCTGTCGGCAACGGCCTGGGTGGTGCTGATCCTTGTCATCACCGGGATCGTGCTGTCGACGGTGTACAAACGCTCGACCGAGCGTGCGTTTGATCGCCGCCTGAATTTCTATCTCCGCACATTGATCGCCGAAGCGGCGCAGCCGGACGATCCGAACGACAAGAGCGACAAGTTCGAAAGATCCGTGCAGTCGCTCGGCGAGCCGCTGTTCGAACTGCCGCTGTCGGGCTGGTACTGGCGGATGGCGCGGACCGATGGCGACAAGCCGGAGGTGCGCGCGTCACGCTCGCTGTGGGACGCGTCGCTGCCGAAGCTCGAGGATCAGGGCATCGAACTCGATCAGTCCGGCGTGCGGCTCGGCTATGTCATCGGACCGGAAAACCAGCATTTGCGCATGGTGGAGCGGCCGGTCGATCTCGGCACCGAGGGAAAATATCTTGCGACGGTGGCGGGCGACGCCACCGAGATCGAGGAAGAGACCTGGGCGTTCAACACCTATCTGGCGGTGACGTTCGCGGCACTGACTGTCGGACTGTTGCTGACCACGATCTTTCAGGTGCGTTTCGGTCTCGCGCCGCTCAAGCGCATTTCCGGTTCGCTAGCCGCCATTCGCTCGGGCCAGGCCGAACGGCTGGAGGGCGAATTTCCCGTGGAGATCGCACCGCTCGCGCGCGAAACCAACGCGCTGCTCGATGCCAACCGAGCTATCGTCGAACGCTCGCGCACTCATGTCGGCAATCTTGCCCATGCGATCAAGACGCCGTTGTCGGTGATCGTCAATGAAGCGGGGGCCAATCGCGGCGATCCGCTCGCAGCAAAGGTTCTGGAACAGGCCGACATCATGCGCGATCAGGTCGCGCATCATCTGGAGCGTGCGCGCATCGCTGCCCGGGTCACCACCATCGGGACGGTGACCGAGGTTGCGCCGGTGATCGAGGCGCTGGCGCGAACGATGGAAAAGATCCACCGCGACCGGGACATTCTGATCGAAGCCGAAGTCAATGCCGGCGTGAAGTTCCGCGGCGAGAAGCAGGATCTCGAGGAGATGGTCGGCAATCTCGTCGATAATGCCTGCAAGTGGGCAGCGCAGAAAGTCTTCATCGAAGCGCTTCTTGAATTGACGCCCGGCGGCGCGCTTGATCCGACCCTGCGCATTATCGTCGACGACGACGGTCCGGGATTGTCACCGGCCGAGCGGACGCAGGTGGCGCGCCGCGGCCAGCGGCTGGATGAGACCAAGCCGGGCTCCGGCCTCGGCCTGTCCATCGTCACCGATCTGGCCGCGCTCTACGGCGGCAGCCTCACGCTCGGCGCGGCCCCGATCGGCGGCCTGCGGGCGGAGTTGGTGCTGCCGGGGATTTAAGGCCATCGTGCTTTGGCCTTAGCCTATTTTAGGCTTGGCGGCTCAAGCTAATTTTCGCAGCCTCTGAAAGAGGCGCTTGAAAAGGCTAGATTTAGCAATAGCTTATTTGAGCGATCCGGCGGTTACCGACCTGCGATGGTCCGCCGCAACCAATTCGGCAGAATCTGGTTTAAGATGTTGGCAAGCGCTGGAACTGTAGACTTCGCATAGCGGATTTGGAATAGTTCCCTGTGATTTGGGGATTGGGGCAAAGAGGCTAACCATGTCAGCCAAAGCCAGAGACTTCGGTGCATTTCTTATTTCTCGGGCCGGTATAACGGCTTTGCGAGACGTGGGCTATTATGCCATCGGCGCTGGGTTGTTGGTCGCTGGAATTGTTGGTTTGCGTGATTTTGCGCCGGGAGACGGCGTTGTCGCCACTCTCGTACAATCGTCCCCGCTAATTGCGACAGCGGTGGGCGCGATATGGGCAATGGCCAAAGCGTAGCCTTATCAGGTTTTTGGACCATTGCTTCCAATTCTGGAGTAATTGTCTCCATCTCTTTTATAGTAGCGGTGGCGTGGTTGATGACACATCGCCGCCGGGTGAGCCCGCCTTTGCCGTTTGCAGAATTTGCTAATGGGCATCGATCGGACTTTTTTCTCGTGTTTAGTCGAAGCGTTGTGGTCCTCGTTTCAACTGTTATTTCCTCAGCGTACGTCTTCGGCTCCGAAGGCATGATGAACGCCGTTTTTAATAAGATGCCGAATACTTACATTGTCTACATATTCCTATTCATGGCCTACGACGCCTTTTGGAAGGTGGTTGGCCAATTTGCCGGTGAACTCCATTAAGGAATAGCCGCCGCTCGGTTGCCTCTTTGACAACGCGAGCCTGCCCAAATTAGGTTGCCGCTCTCTCGCCCCATTCATCCGTTCCAAAGCGCCGCCGGACGATCTATGTCCGCAACGATTTGGGGACGACCACATGCATCATCCGAAAGCAGCCATTCTGCTTGCAGCCGCGCTGACGCTCGGCGGCTGTGCCGCCGACAGCGGGCCGAAGGAAAATTCCGGGACCGTCATCGGCGCGCTGAGCGGTGCGCTGATAGGCTCGGCCATCGGCGGCGGCACGGGTGAGCGGGTTGGAGCCGCGATGGCCGGTGCGGCCATCGGCGGTCTGATCGGTAACCGGATCGGCGCATCGATGGACGATCAGGATCGCCAGTATGCCTACGAGGCCGAGATGAATGCCCTCGACCGGGGTGCGCCTGGCGCGCCCGTGGATTGGCGAAATCCGGACACCGGCCGCTACGGCAACATCGTGCCGGGGCCGGCCTATACCAAGCGCGGGACCCGCTGCCGCGCCTTTACCCATACTGTCTATATCAACGGTCAGCCGACCGCCGAGCGCGGAACGGCCTGCCGCAACCCGGACGGCACCTGGACGGCGGTGGGCTGATCGCTCCGCCGATTTATTTCAAACGTATTAGTGTCATCGCCGCCCGGTCCGTCGTCTGACGGGCCGGGCGGCTTTTTTTTGATTCATGGGCCTACGCAGTTGCGCGGCTCATGAGCTGATCGATCGCTACGGCAACTTCGCCGGCATGTGTCTCCAGCGCGAAATGCCCGGTGTTGAGCAGTTGCACGACGGCGTCCGGATTGTCGCGGCGATAGGCTTCGGCGCCGGGAGGAATGAAGAACGGGTCGTTCTTGCCCCAGATCGCCAGCGTCGGCGGTTTGGCTGAGCGGAAGTAGGCTTGAAACGCCGGATAAAGTTTGACGTTCGAAGCGTAGTCCAGAAACAGATCGAGCTGAATGTCCGCGTTGCCCGGTCTGTCGAGCAGCGCCTGATCGAGCATGTAGGATTCCGGTGCGATGGTGTCGGGGTCACTGACGCCGGTCACGTACTGTCCGCGTGTGCCCTCGAGGGTGAGAAAGCCGCGAAGCGCATCGCGGTTCTCGGCTGTCGGATTCTTCCAGTAGAGCTGGATCGGATTCCACGCCTCGCTCAGACCTTCTTCATAAGCGTTGCCGTTCTGGGAGACGATCGCCGAGACACGCTCGGGATGGGCGAGGGCAAGACGGTAACCGACCGGGGCACCGTAATCGAACACATAGATGGCGTAACGCTTCAGGCTGAGCGCATCGACGAAAGCGGCGATCGTCTTCGCGAGTGAATCGAA
The DNA here is from genome assembly GCF_058793355.1 of Afipia sp. MLSD5-FHT05B12. Classification (NCBI taxonomy): domain Bacteria; kingdom Pseudomonadati; phylum Pseudomonadota; class Alphaproteobacteria; order Hyphomicrobiales; family Nitrobacteraceae; genus Afipia; species Afipia sp. MLSD5-FHT05B12. The sequence continues at coordinate 136,565 of NZ_JBXAFS010000005.1, read as the reverse complement.
CGTGTAGCTATAGTTGCGCGCGGCGGGAACGGTAGTGAAGCCGAAGCCGGGAAGGTCGGGTGCGATAACGCGGTATTTGCCGGCCAGTTGCGGGATGAGATCCCTGAACATGTGGGACGAGGTGGGGAAACCGTGCAGCAGCAGGATGACGGGCGCATCCGGCTGGCCTGCTTCGCGGTAGAACACATTGACGCCATCAGCTTCTACGGTTCGGACGGCGGCGCGGGGGACGGAGGAATGAGTTCTGGTGGGCATGGGTTGATCCTTTTGTAACCTTTGAAGCAAGTATTAAGGGTTACAAACAGTTTCTGTAACTTGTCAAGTGACATTTTAAGGGTTACTTTCCTCCCAAAGGAGAGGCCAATGACAACCCACGTCCCGGATCAGAGCGCAGCCGCATGGCCCATTGTCGCGGCCGACCATCCGGCGCTGGATCTGCTGAACACGATTGTGCAAATCGACGGAAAACCTGCCGATTCATGGGCTTCGGATGCGGACGTCGTGCAATGGCTGGTGCGCGCGGGCTGGTACGAGCAAGGCGAGATCACGGCAACTCAGGCGCGAGGATTGCTGAAATCGGCGCGGTCCCTGCGCGAGGCGATCCGTGCGCTGGTCGGCGAACGCAAGAGCGGCGGCAGGATCGATCCCAAGCCGCTCAACGACTTCCTGGCGAAAGCTCCCAGCCATTCTGAATTGATATGCGAGGACGCGGGCCTGCGCCTTGAGCGGCGCCGGGTCGCCAAAACACCGGAGCAATTGCTTGCCCCGGTCGCGGAGTCTGCCGCGGAGCTTCTCGCCACGGGGGACTTCACCCTGATCCGCAAATGCGAGGATGAGACCTGCACCATGTGGTTCTACGACCGGACCAAATCCCACCGGCGCAGGTGGTGCAGCATGGCCCTGTGCGGCAACCGCCACAAAGTGGCAGCCTTTCGCCAGCGTCGGCAGGGCTAGGTCCGGGTCCGGCGAAGGCCTGCAAGTCACTCTCCCTCAACGCCAAATTAACGACGCCCCGGCTATGACACCCGGTGGACACCTGCGGGGTGTCGCCGAAGGTGAGCGTTTGGGCGCATGAGCCAATCGTCGATCGAGCGATTGAGAGAGTATCTCGGGCAGCTTCCGCCGAAGGCGCAGGCGCTGCTGATGCGCGAGTTCGAGCGGGCGATCGAGCGCGGCGAGGACGTTGCCGTCGCGAACTTCGTGCTTGAGCAATTGCGCATGATCGTGCGCGCGCCGAGTGAAGACCTGACTCCGCGCACCAGCGATCCGATGCGGCTGGTGTTCCGCCCACTCGAGCCGTTTCTGGTCGAGAACATGTCCCATATCCGGCCGGGCCAGATCAGGCGGTCGTCGCTGGCCCCGGTCTGGATATGGCTCGGCCGCGAGGGCGCGCCCGACGCCATTCGGGCCTTCGAGGCCGCGCTGGCGAAAGCTTCCACCACCCCCGACATCAACGCTGCCGTCCGTGGCGCCCAGACCGCTGCATCCGAAGCCATTGCCAGTGTCACCGGCGCGCTGTCCGGCGGCGAACGCCAGCGCACGCTCGGACGCCTCGGCGCGCAGAGCGTGGTCGAGGACATCGCATCGATCGGCGCCGTTCTCGCGGCGAGCGATGCAATGGAAAAACTCGCCAACAAGCTGGCCGGACAGATCCGGGTGTTCGCCGAATCCCACATCACCTCGACCATGGCCGCGCTCAATCTTCCGTCGCTGCAAACCCCGCAGGTGCTGCCGTTCGCGATCTCGCTGGTGATGCAGCGGCTTGCTGCGCCATGGCAGATCGTCCGCCTCGGCGTTACAGTGGCAGCCTCCGACGACGAGATCCGCGTTGCCGGTACGCCGTTCGGCGTCACCGTGACGATGGCGATCCACGATCTGTCGCGCGTCGCCGCCGAACTGCGCAACGACATCAAGCGCGGCCAGTTCCAGGACACCTCCAGCCATCTCAAGACGCTGCACGATGGCGTTCGCGGCCTGCGCACCGAACTCGACATTCGCTCGGACTCCGCATGGGGCAAGCAACTCGCCGCGATCCGCTCCGAAATTTCCAATTCGCTGCAATCGGAAATCGACAGCGTGCCGGGCCGCGTGCGCCGGTTGCTGCGGCAGGGGCCGGACAAGGACGTCACCACGGCGAACCGGATCGATCCGGTGGATGTCGAGGAGACCGCCGCGCTGATCGATTTTGTCGCGATATGCCGCAACTACGCCGGCGAGCTTGCGATCAACGAAGTGTCGCTGCGCGCCCACACCGAATTGCAGCACTATGTCGAGAAAGCCACCGAGACGCTGGTGGAATCCCTGCGCACCCACGATCAGAAGGTCCGCGCCTTCCGCCTGATGCAGATGAAGGCCGCGATCCGGTTCTGCGAGGTGATGTTCGGACCGGACTACGCCTCGCTGATGAGCAAGGCCGCCGAGATGGCGCGGCCGGTCGAGCGCAAGGCGGCCGAGCCCGCAAAGCCCGCCAAGCAACCGCGCGCCGGTTGATCTGGCGCAACATCGCGGCGAGCCCGCTGTGGCTTTATCCCGGCAGCATCCTCAATCGCGCCACAAATGCCGCGCTTGAAGCTCAAAACCCGTTGAATTTCTGTCGGAAATGTCAATTGCACCCACCTGCAAGCCATGGTGTAAACCGGCCAGAATGACCGCTTGTAACGGTTCTGGTTTCGCCGGGAACTTCTTGGAATGACGCTCTGGTTCGTATTCGCGCTGATGACTGCCGCAGCGGTATTTGCCGTGCTGTGGCCGCTCGGGCGCGGCAATACCTCCGCGCGCGAGGGCAGCGAGGCGGTGGTCTACAAGGATCAGCTCGCGGAGGTTCAGCGCGATGCTGCCGCCGGGATGATCGGTGCGAATGAGGCGGAAGCCGCGCGCATCGAGATCAGCCGCCGTCTGCTTGCGGCATCGGACGCCGCGGAGGGCGCAACATCGTCGTCAAGCGTTTCGCTTCGCCGCGCCGTCGCTGTGATTGCGCTTGCCGGCCTGCCGCTGGTGGCGGCGGGGCTCTACGCGCAATTCGGCTCGCCATCGCTCGGCGACTTTCCTCTCGCGGAGCGCAGCCGTACCGCGGTCGCGACCGCGTCCATGGACAAGCTGGTGGCGCAAGTCGAAAATCATCTTGAGAAGAATCCGACCGACGGGCGGGGGTGGGACGTGTTGGCGCCGGTGCTGGCGCGGATTGGCCGCTATGACGACGCGGCGCGCGCCTGGCGCAACTCCATCACCTACAACGGCGAGAGCGCATCGCGCCGCGCCGATCTCGGTGAAGCCCTTGCTGCGGCGAGCGGTGGGGTGGTGACCGCCGAAGCCAAAACTGAGTTCGACCGCGCCATCGTACTCGATCCGAACGAGGTGAAGGCCCGTTATTTCACCGGCCTCGCTGCCGAGCAGGATGGCCGCAAGGACGACGCGGTGAAAATCTGGCGCGGGATGCTGGCGTCGGCGCCGGCCGATGCGCCGTGGCGTCCGCTGGTGCAGGGTGTGCTGATGCGCATCGGCGTTGCCGCACCCAAACTGTCCGACGAGGACATGGCCGCCGCCAACGGCATGACCGAAGGTGATCGCAACACGATGATCCGTGGCATGGTGGACCGTCTCGCGACGCGGCTAAAGGATAACGGCAACGATGTCGAGGGCTGGTTGCGCCTGGTGCGTGCCTATATGGTCCTCGGCGAGCGCGACAAGGCGCAGGCCGCGCTGATCGATGCGCGGGGCGCTGTCGGCAACGATGCCGGACGATTGCAGCAGTTGAACGATGGGCTCAAGAGCCTTGGACTGGATGGGTAATCCATTATGACGCGAAAACAGCGGCGATTGACATTGATCGGGTGTTCGCTGGCGGTGCTGGCGGTTGCCGCTGCGCTCGTCCTCAATGCGTTGCGCGACTCCATCCTGTTCTTCTCGACACCGACCATGGCTGCCGAAAAGCATATCCAGCCCGGCCAGCGCTTCCGCCTCGGCGGTATGGTGCGTGAGGGGTCGCTGGTGCGCGGCGAGCAGCTTAAAGTGAAGTTTGACGTCACCGACGGAAACGCAACCTTGCCGGTGACTTATCAGGGCATCCTTCCAGACCTGTTCCGCGAGGGACAGGGCATCATTTCCGAGGGCGCGCTCGACGCGCAGGGCGTATTCAAGGCCGACACGGTACTCGCCAAGCACGATGAGACCTACATGCCCAAGGCCGTGGCGGATGAGTTGAAGAAGTCTGGCCACTGGAAGGACGACTACGACAAGAAGCCCGAAAAAGCTCCCGGGATACAGGGGAAAGCGAAGTGATCGCCGAGGCGGGACATTACGCGCTGGTTCTGGCGCTGGTGCTGGCGCTGATCCAGTTGGTTGTACCAGTGATCGGTGCGCGCCTGCGCGATCCCGCGCTGATGAATGTCGCACGCTCCACGGCGCTGACGCAGTTTGTGTTCGCCGCGCTGTCGTTCGCGGCGTTGACCTGGCTGCATGTCACGTCGGATTTCTCGGTCGCGAACGTCTATGAGAACTCCCATTCGCTGAAGCCGATGATCTACAAGATCACTGGCGTGTGGGGGAACCACGAAGGCTCGATGCTGCTGTGGGTGCTGATCCTGGCGCTGTTCGGCGCGCTGGTGGCGGCCTTTGGCAACAACCTGCCGCGCATGCTGCGCGCCCTTGTATTGGCGGCGCAGGCGTGGATCGGCGCGGCGTTCTATCTGTTTATTCTCGCGACCTCGAACCCGTTTGCGCGGATCGCCAATCCGCCGATCGAAGGCCGCGATCTCAACCCGATTTTGCAGGACATCGGCCTCGCGATCCATCCGCCGATGCTCTATCTCGGCTATGTCGGTTTCTCGATTTCATTTTCCTTCGCTGTCGCGGCGCTGATCGAAGGCCGCATCGATGCCGCATGGGCGCGGTGGGTGCGGCCATGGACGCTGATGGCGTGGATATTCCTGACGCTCGGCATCGCGATGGGCTCGTACTGGGCCTATTACGAACTGGGGTGGGGCGGCTGGTGGTTCTGGGACCCGGTGGAGAACGCTTCGCTGATGCCGTGGCTCGCGGGCACCGCGCTGCTGCATTCCGCGGTGGTGATGGAAAAGCGCGACGCGCTGAAGGTCTGGACCATCCTTCTCGCGATCCTGACATTCTCGCTGTCGCTGCTCGGCACGTTCCTGGTGCGCTCGGGCGTGCTGACGTCGGTGCATACCTTCGCCAGCGATCCCGCGCGCGGCGTGTTCATTCTGATGATCCTGTGCCTGTTCATCGGCGGCAGCCTCAGCCTCTATGCGTGGCGGGCTTCGGCGCTGAAGCAAGGCGGCTTGTTCGCGCCGATTTCGCGCGAGGGCGCCTTGGTGCTGAACAACCTGCTGCTCACCACGGCCTGTGCCACGGTATTCGTCGGCACGCTGTATCCGCTGGCGCTTGAGGTTCTCACCGGCGACAAGATTTCGGTCGGTGCGCCGTTCTTCAATCTGACATTCGCGCCGCTGTTCCTGCCGCTGCTGCTGGCGGTGCCGTTCGGTCCGCTGCTGGCGTGGAAGCGCGGCGACATCGTCGGCGCGTCGCAGCGCCTAACCGCGGCAGGCATCGCCGCGCTGGTGACCATGGCGGTGTTGTGGGCCTGGACCAAAGGCGGCGGCGCGTTCGCGCCATTGATGATCGGTGTCGCGGCGTTCGTGGTACTCGGCGCGCTCACCGACGTCGTGGAGCGCACGCAACTGTTCCGCGCTCCGTTTGCGACATCGTTGAGCCGTGCGCGAGGATTGCCGCGCTCGACCTGGGGCTCGGCCTTCGCCCATGCGGGGCTTGGCATCGCGCTGATCGGAATTGTCTGCGAGACGACATGGAACAGCGAGAGCATTGCCTCGATGCAGCCGAACGACGTCGTGACCGTTGGCGGTTATCAAGTGCGGCTCGATGACGTCACGCAGCAGCAGGGCCCGAATTACCGCGAGGCGATTTCGCATTTCACGGTCATGCAGAACGGCCAGACGGTCGGCATCCTGTCGCCGTCGAGACGCAATTTCTCCACGCGCGGCATGTCGACCACGGAGGCCGCGCTGCTGACGCGCGGTGTGAGTCAGGTCTATATCTCGCTGGGCGATAGCCATGCCGATGGCTCGGTCGCGGTGCGCATCTATCACAAGCCGCTGGTGCTGCTGATCTGGTTCGGGCCGGTGCTGATGGCGTTCGGCGGCCTGCTGTCGCTGACCGACCGGCGGTTGCGTGTCGGTGCGCCGAAGCCGGCCAAGAAGGCGTCCGGCGCATTGCAGGCGGCGGAGTAGGGTATGAAGCGCGCCACCCAACACGAGTCGTCCCCGCGAAGGCGGGGACCCATAACCACCGGGCGGCCTGTGGAATTACTTTGTCAGCCCCGTGTTAAACGCGAGGGCAGGGAGTATGGGTCCCCGCCTTCGCGGGGACGACATCGAGGATGGAGCGAGTTTCTGCGGATCGGTGTCGTGGTCCTCGGACTTGCGACGTCCATCCCATCGTCTGCCTTCGCCGTCCAGCCCGACGAGATCATGGCCGATCCGGCCCAGGAGGCGAGGGCGCGCAACCTGTCGCGCGAGTTGCGCTGCATGGTCTGCCAGAATCAATCGATCGACGATTCTGACGCGCCGTTGGCGCGCGATCTGCGCCTGCTGGTGCGTGAGCGTATCGCGGCTGGTAACACCGATCAGCAGGTGATGGACTTCCTCGTCGCGCGCTACGGCGAATTCGTGCTGCTCAAGCCGCGTGTCGAGAGTCGCACGCTGTTGCTGTGGCTGATTCCCCCGCTGGTTCTGGCCGGGGGCGGGCTGGTGCTCTGGTTCGGCAATCGCCGCCGCAACCGCGCCGCCGCGGCGGAGGAGGAGGGTGCGTCATTCCAACTCACCCCTGAGGAAGAGGCCCGGCTGGAAAAGCTCATTGCCGGAGAAGAATCGCCGAAAACACCCGTTTAGCGGGCGTTTTGAGGCCGGTTCCGAACGCTGTTTCACGCCGGTTTCGTGCGCCGTTTGCGCCCTGATTTTATTACAAAACATTAATTCCCCCGTCAGAGCGCGGTAAGGCCGCGTCCCCCATCTTCCAAGGCATGGGTGCATATCCGCACCACGAGATTCTCATCCCGTTTCCGCCCTCCTGGAGATTGTTCATGACCGACCGCCCCACCGATCTTTCCAAACTCCCATCCTACGTCGCTCCTCGCCGTTCCGTTTTCTCCGCGCGCAAGTTTGCGCTGATGGCTTCGGTGGTCGCGGGCCTTGGTGTCGCTGCCTACGGTCTCAGCCCGTCGAGTAATTTCGACCTGCTGACCACGACCGCGCATGCGCAGGTCAACAAGGACGTCCGTCAGGTTCAGCAGCCGATCGGTTTCGCCGACATTGTTGAGCGCGTGAAGCCGTCGGTGATTTCGGTACGCGTCAAGGTCGCCGAGAAAACATCGGATGCAACGAGCCCGGAAGATTCGCCGTTTCCCCCCGGTTCGCCGATGGAGCGTTTCTTCAAGCGCTTCGGTGGTCCGGATGGATTCCCGGGCGGTCGTGGTCCGCGTGGCCGTGGCGGCCAGATGATGACCGGGCAGGGCTCGGGCTTCTTCATCTCGGCTGACGGCTTCGCCGTGACCAACAATCACGTCGTCGACGGCGCCGACAAGGTCGAAGTGACGACCGATGACGGCAAGACCCATACCGCGAAGGTGATCGGCACCGATCCGCGCACCGACCTCGCACTCATCAAGGTCGATGGCGTGAGCAATCTTCCGTTCGCCAAGCTTTCCGACGGTCAGCCGCGAATTGGCGACTGGGTACTTGCGGTCGGCAATCCGTTCGGCCTCGGTGGCACCGTGACCGCCGGTATCGTCTCGGCCCGCGGCCGTGACATCGGCAATGGACCTTATGACGACTTCATCCAGATCGACGCGCCGGTGAACAAGGGCAATTCGGGTGGCCCGACCTTCAACACCGAAGGCGATGTGATGGGCGTCAACACCGCGATTTACTCGCCGTCAGGCGGCAGCGTCGGCATCGCGTTCGCGATCCCGGCGTCCACCGTGAAGAGCGTGGTCAAGCAGTTGCAGGACAAGGGCTCGGTCAGCCGCGGCTGGATCGGCGTTCAGATCCAGCAGGTGACGCCGGAGATCGCCGACAGCCTTGGCCTGAAGAAGCCTGAGGGTGCGCTGGTTGCGGAGCCGCAGGCCAATGGCCCGGCTGCGAAGGCTGGTGTCGAGTCTGGTGACGTGATCACGCGGGTCAACGACCAGCCGGTGAAGGATGCGCGCGAACTCGCCCGCACCATCGGCGGCATGGCTCCCGGCCAGACCGTGAAGCTGGTCGTGGTCCACAAGGGCCAGGACAAAATCCTCAACATGACGCTCGGCGAGTTGCCGAACGCCAAGGCGGCGAAGGCCGATACCGACAAGGGCAACAGCGGCAAGGCTGAGCGCGGCACCACCGTGCCGAACCTCGGCCTGACGCTCGCCCCGGCCAGCAGCGTTGCCGGCGCGGGCAAGGAAGGCGTGGTCGTGACCGACGTCGATCCGAACAGCCCGTCGGCGGAGCGTGGCTTCAAGGAAGGCGATGTTATCCTCGAAGTTGCCGGAAAACTGGTCGGGACGCCGGGTGAGGTGCGCGATGCGATCAACACCGCGCGCAACGAGAACAAGAACAGCGTTCTGGTTCGCGTGAAATCCGGAGACGCATCGCGCTTTGTCGCGATGCCGGTCGCCAAGGGCTGATCAAGGGCTAACCACTCGCCTTTGAGCGGGTGTGAAATGGGGAGTTGTCGCCGACAAAGTAGCCCCCGCCGACGGCTCCTTCCCGGGGGCGGGCCAAAAGCCCGTCCCTTGAATTCAGGAATGCTTTCGATGGAAAACGCCCCCCTCCGTCGAAAGCGGCGCGATCGCACTCCAGTCGGTCGTGCAGTGCGGGCGGCGAGGTCCCCCAGCTTCGCCGCCCGTTTTCATGTGAGGGGCTGGCGGTCGCGGCACGTCATTCGCTGCCTTGCATGAGGACGATCATCGCGCCATGGTGACACAAAGCTCCGCTGTTCAGGCCCATACCGAATCACAGATGCGACTGCTCATCGTAGAAGACGACCGCGAGTCGGCGGACTATCTCGTGAAGGCGTTTCGCGAGGTCGGCCATATCGCCGATCATGCGAGCGATGGCGAGGAAGGCCTCGCGCTGGCGGAGTCCGGCGATTACGACGTACTCGTGATCGACCGTATGCTGCCAAAGCGCGACGGGCTGTCGATCATCGGCACGTTGCGCGGCAAGGGCAATCACACCCCGGCGCTGATCCTCTCGGCGCTCGGTCAGGTCGACGACCGCATCAAGGGCCTGCGTGCCGGCGGCGACGACTATCTGCCGAAGCCTTATTCATTCGCCGAATTGCTGGCGCGCGTCGAGGTGCTGTCGCGCCGTCATGGCGGTCCGTCCGAGGAAACGACTTACCGCGTCGGCGATCTCGAGCTCGACCGGCTCTCGCATCAGGTCAAGCGCGGCACGACCGAAATTACATTGCAGCCGCGCGAATTCCGGCTGCTCGAATATTTGATGAAGCATGCCGGGCAGGTCGTCACCCGGACCATGCTGCTCGAAAACGTCTGGGATTATCATTTCGATCCGCAGACCAACGTGATCGACGTGCATATTTCGCGGTTGCGCTCCAAGATCGACAAGGGACACGACAAACCGCTGCTGCATACCATTCGTGGTGCCGGATACATGGTCCGTGACGGCATTCGGTAAACTGATACGAACGACAGCGTTCCGGCTGACGCTGGTCTATCTGTTTCTGTTTGCACTGTTCGCGGCGTCGCTGCTGGGCTATTTCGCCTGGAACACGCGGCGCATGATCACCGAGCAGATCGCCGAGACTGTCAATTCCGAACTGAGCGAACTGACCGATCAGTATACGCGCGGCGGATTGCGCGGTCTGGTGTCCGCGGTCGAAGGGCGCGCATTGCGCCCCGGCGCCAATCTCTATCTCGTGACAACGCCGCAAGGGCAGGGCGTCGCCGGCAATGTTGCCTCGCTTGCGCCAGGTGTGATGGACAAGCCCGGCTGGGCCGAGACCTTCTATAAACGGCTGGAAGAGACCGACACCAAGAATCATTTCGCGCTGGTGCGCGTGTCGCAGTTGTCTGGCGGTTTCCGGCTGCTGATCGGACGCGATCTTGAAGAGCGGCGGCGGCTGTTTGGTATCGTCGCGAAGGCTGCGCAGTGGTCGGTCCTGATCGTGGTCGTACTCGGTCTTGGCGGCGGCGTGTTCGTCGCACGCCGCGTGTTGCGCCGGATCGACGCCATGACCGGCACCACCCAGCGCATTATGGCGGGTGATCTCAGCGAGCGATTGCCGGTGGGGCGAAGCGGCGACGAGATCGACCGGCTTGCGGAAAATCTCAACGCGATGCTGGAGCGCATTGAGGCGCTGATGGCCGGACTCAAGGAAGTGTCCGACAATATCGCGCATGATCTGAAGACGCCGCTGACACGGCTGCGCAACCGCGCCGAAGAAGCTCTGGCGAGAGCCGGCAACGAGGGCGAGTACCGGGCGGCGCTGGAACGGACCATCGATGAATCCGATGGCTTGATCCGGACCTTCAACGCGCTGCTGATGATTGCGCGCGCCGAATCCGGCCAGGCGCGTGACAATATGACCGATTTTGACGCGGCCGAAGTCGCCCATGGCATCCATGAACTCTATGAGCCGCTGGCGGAGGACAAGGGCCTGACCCTTGAGGTCGCAGCCGACCCCGCCACGATTCACGGCAACCGCGAACTGATCAGCCAGGCGCTTGCCAATCTGGTCGAGAACGCCATCAAATATGGCCAGCCGGTTGCTGCGCCCTCATCCGCCGATGTCAAAGCCCCCGCAAAATCGCCCGATATCCTGATTGAGGCGCACCGGGACGGGGACAATGTTCTTCTCAGTGTCACAGACCACGGGCCTGGTATTCCAGAGGCCGACCGCCAGCGCGCGGTCGAGCGGTTTGTCCGGCTGGAAGCCAGTCGCACCCAGCCCGGATCCGGGCTCGGTTTGAGTCTGGCATCGGCTGTCGCGACGTTGCATGGTGGCGACCTGCGACTCGCCGACAGCCAGCCGGGGCTGCGCGTGACGCTTGTGATCCCGAACCGGGGCGTGGAACAGAAGGCCGTATGAGTTCACCTGAGATGGGCTGTGCCGACCAGCCCACCCTGGCAGCCCGTTTTGTGGCCGGGCCGAAACTGTTTGCACCGCAGGACGCCGAGCGGCGGCTTGCCGGTTGGCTGGGCGACGCACCGCCTGAGGCCGCGAGCGCGCTCAGGGAGGTGTCCGGTTCCCTCCCGCGCGCGAAAGCGATCTTTGAGGGCATCGCGGAAGCCTCGCCATACTTGTTCGATCTGATGCGCGCGGATGCGGGCCGTGTCGTGCGGCTGCTTCAATGCGATCCCGACGATCATCTCGCCGCACTGATCGGCAAGGCGGTGGCCGACGTCGCTGCCGCCGCGAGCGAAGCCGATGTCATGACGGTGCTGCGCCGGATGAGATCCGAAGCCGCATTGATGATCGCGCTGTGCGACATCGGCGGCGTCTGGCCGGTGATGCGCGTGACGCGGGCCCTGACCGACATCGCGGTGACCTCCGTTCGGTGCGCCATCCGCTTTCTGCTGAAGCAGGAAGCAGCGCGCGGACGCTTGCTGCCGCCCGATGCGGAGCATCCCGAATTCGGGAGCGGCCTCGTCGTACTCGCCATGGGCAAGATGGGGGCGGGTGAACTGAATTACTCCAGCGACATCGACCTGATCGTGTTCTACGAGTTGGAAGCGCCGACGCTGGCCGAGGGCATCGAGCCGTCGCCGTTCTTCGTCAAGATCGCACAGGGGCTGTCGCGCCTGCTGCAACAGCGCACCGCCGACGGTTACGTGTTCCGCGTCGATCTGCGGCTGCGGCCCGATCCGGCGTCCACGCCGGTGGCGATCTCGACGGCGGCGGCGCTGCATTACTATGAGCGCGAGGGCCGCACTTGGGAGCGCGCCGCGATGATCAAGGCACTGCCGTGCGCAGGCGATCAGAAAGCCGGCAACGCACTCCTCGCCGAGATCGCGCCCTTCGTCTGGCGCAAGCATCTGGATTTCGCGGCACTCGCCGATGTCCACGACATGAAGCGGCAGATGCAGACGTTTCGCGGCCAGAACGAAATTTCAGTCGAAGGCCACAACGTCAAGGTTGGCCGCGGAGGTATTCGCGAGATCGAGTTCTTTGCCCAAACCCAGCAACTGATCGCGGGCGGACGGCATCCCGAACTGCGTGTACGTCCGACGCTGGAAGCGCTGGACATTCTCGCTGCAAGCAACTGGATCACGATCGAGGCGCGCGACGAACTGACCTCGGCCTATGAATTCCTGCGAAGGGTCGAGCATCGCCTGCAAATGATCGCGGACGAGCAGACCCACGCCTTGCCGACCGAAGCCGAGGCCGTCGAGCGCTTCGCACGGTTCTTTGGATACAACGACCGCGCGGCTTTCGCGAAGGATCTGCTGGCGCATCTGAATTGCGTGCAGAACCATTACAGCCGGCTGTTCGAGGGTGATCCGACCGGCACTGAAAAACTGCCAGACATCGATTACAGCAAGGGCTCCGACGACAACCGGCTGCTCGAACATCTTCTGACGCTCGGTTTCAGAAAGCCCAAGATGGTGGCGGAAACCGTCCATCGCTGGATGAACGGCGAGTATCGCGTGTTCAAGGTGGAGGCGACGCGTCAGGCCTTCAACGAGTTCGTTCCCGATCTGATGCGCGGGCTGTCGCGCGCCGAGGAGCCGGATGACGCGGTGACTGCGTTCGACCGATTCCTCCAGGCCTTGCAGCGGGGCGGGCGGCTGATTTCGCTCTTGAGCCAGAACAAGGACATGGTCGCGCTGGTCGCGCTCGTACTGGGAGCAGCGCCGCGCCTGAGCGATATGCTGGCCCGCCAGCCGCAGATCATGGACGGCCTGATCGATCCGCGCTTCTTCGGCGCCATGCCGGATCAACGCGAACTGTCCTCGCGCCTCGCGGCGACATTGTCCGACGCGAATTCATATGAGGAGTTTCTGGATCGCCTGCGGTTGTTCGGGCAGGAAAGCCTGTTCTTGATCGGCACGCGTATCCTCTCCGGCACGGTGTCGGCGCAACACGCAAGCGTCGCGTTCGCCGATGTGGCCGAGGGCATTGCGCATACGGTGCATGGGCTGGTGATGGACCAGTTCGCGGAACAGCACGGGCGGATCAAGGACCAGGAAACTGCCATCGTGGCGATGGGCAAGCTCGGCAGCCGCGAGATGACGGCGTCGTCCGACCTCGACCTTATCCTGATTTATGATTTCGATCATGAGGCTCCGGAGTCCGACGGCAATCGTCCACTGGAGGGATCGCAGTATTTCGCGCGGCTGACCCAGCGCCTCATCAGTGCCTTCACCACGCGCACCAATTACGGCGTGTTGTATGAGGTTGATATGCGGTTGCGGCCGTCGGGCCGCGCGGGGCCGCTGGCCTCGCGCATCGACTCTTTCGCCGAGTATCAGGAACACGAAGCCTGGACCTGGGAGCACATGGCGCTGACGCGGGCCCGCGTCATTTCAGCGTCACCGGAGTTTCAGACCAAGATCGAAGCCGTCATTCGCGATGTGCTGACACGCAAGCGAGAGACCGGCATCATTGCCAACGACGTTCTCGAAATGCGCCGTGCCATTGCCGAGGAAAAAGGCGAGAGCGACATCTGGGATCTGAAGAATGCCGCCGGCGGCATGGTCGATATCGAGTTCATCGCCCAGTATCTTCAGCTCATTCATGCGGCGGACAAGCCCGGGATTCTCAATGTCAGCACGGTGCAGGTGCTGGACAATGCCGCGAGGCTTGGGGTGCTGCCGCAATCCGATGCCGATATCCTGCGGGCGGCATCACGGCTCTATCATGATCTCACGCAGATCATCCGCCTTTGCGTGATCGGGAAGTTCAAACCAGAGACAGCTGGGGAGGATCTTCTGCGGGTGCTGACGCGGGCTGGAGACGCGCCGGATTTTTCGGCGCTTGAGGCGCGGGTGCGCGAGACGCAGAACGAGGTGCGCGAGGTTTTCCTGAAGCTGCTTGAGGGATCGCCTCGGCAATAATGCTGGGAGCCGGTTGTTCGCTGTGTCCGCACGGCAGCGTCACGCAAACGATGGTTCCCGCGCCGAGCTTCGAGCGCAGTTTCATCGAGCCGCCGTGCAGGTTGGCAAGCGACTTTGCGATGGCAAGTCCAAGACCGGAGCCGTGATAGCTCTTGGTGAGCTGGCTTTCGACCTGCTCGAACGGCCGGCCGAGCTTCGCCAGCGACTGGCGCGCGATGCCGATGCCGCTGTCGGCGATAGTGAGTACGATCGAACCGTTGCGCATCCGGCTGCGCACCGTGATCTTGCCATTGTCCGGGGTGAACTTCACCGCGTTGGACAGAAGATTGACGGCGATCTGCTTCATGGCGCGGCGGTCGGCGACGATCGGGATCGCACCACGGATATCCGCCTCCACGGTAAGGTTCTTGTTCTCGGCCCGACCGGAGACGACGCGGAGGGACTCGGTGAGAGTCTGCGCGAGGTCGAGCGGCTCGTAATCGAGCTTCATGCGGCCTGCCTCGATCTTCGACATGTCGAGGATGTCGTTGATGACGTCCAGCAGGTAGTTTCCGCTGGTCATGATGTCATTGCAATATTCCTGATACTTCTCGGAGCCGAGCGCACCGAACATGCCGCTGCCCATCACCTCCGAGAATCCGATGATGGCGTTCAGCGGAGTCCGCAGTTCGTGGCTCATGTTGGCGAGGAATTTCGACTTGGTCTGGTTGGCTTCCTCGGCCCGCGTCTTTTCCTCGGCATATTTCTGTGCGAGTTCGGCGAGCAACTGGGCCTGACGCTCCAGTTCCGCCTGCGAGCGCTTCAGATCGATCACGTTGGCGGTAAGGCGAAGGTCGTTGTCGATCAGCTTCTGCTCATGCAGCTTGATCTGGGTGATGTCGGTGCCGACGGAGACGTAGCCGCCGTCCTTGGTGCGGCGTTCGCTGATGTTGAGCCAGCTTCCGTCTTCCAGTTGGGCTTCGAAGGTACGGGCACCTGGGGCGAGGGAGTTCGGCAACCGGGTGCGGATTTCCGGCATGCTGCCGACTTCGATCACGGTCTCGTAAGAGGTGCCTTGTTTGACGGCGGAGTCGGGAAGCTTGTGTAACCGCTTGAAATGCGAGTTGCAGAGTACGAGGCGGTTGTCGGCATCCCACAGCACGAAGGCTTCCGGGATTGTCTCGATGGCGTCGCGCAGCCGCAGGTCGGCTTCGACGGTCTTTTCGGCAAGGCTCTTCTGCTCGGTAATATCGACTGCGATGCCGATGAGGTGGCAGCCGTTGTCACTCTGGCCCTGACTGAGTTCGCAGCGTACACGCAGCCAGATCCAGTGGCCGTTCGCATGGCGCATGCGGAATGTCTGATCGATGTGATCGATATTGCCGGAGACAAGCTGATCGGCGATGTGGAAGAGGTCGATATCGTCGGTTTTGACCAGCGCATTGATTTCGCCGAACGTCAGCAGGTCGCTGCGGCTTTCCAGTCCGAGCAGTTCGAACATTGATTGCGACCAGAAGATACGCCCACGCGACAGGTCCCAGTCCCATAGTCCGCAGCGGCCGCGATTCAGCGCCGTGTCAATCCGTGCGCGCACGGCGTCGTTGATCAGGTCGCCTTCCCGGGCGCGGGTGGATTGCCAATGGAATGCGAAGCCGAGGATCAGCACGACAAACCCGGTGGTTGCAGACAGCGTGATTTGCAAGGCGGCATCCGAGCGCCACGGAGATTCGATCTGTTCCTGAACCACGACGACCTGGCCGGGCATCGATTTGACGGTGCGCTGGGTGGCAAGGGCGCGGGATGTGTTCGGAAGGTTGACTTCGACAACGCCGGTTTGCGTTCCCTGCAAGGTCAGCAGTTGCGTGGCGCTGAGAACATCGATCAGACGGCTGGCGTCATCGTTCGGCACATCGATGGAAACTCTTGCGATGATGCGCTGGTCGGGGCTGGTCACAATGATATGGCGGCCGGCGGCGGTGCCCCATGAGGGCACCAAGCCGGGCAACAGGCTCTGAAGCCGCTCGGCCGACGCCGCACGGTCCTGACGCGTCAGGACAATGCGGTCGAGACGTTCCGCCAGCACGTCTGCCAGCGCTGAGAGATCGCGTTTGACCGATGCGCGCTTT
The DNA here is from genome assembly GCF_058793355.1 of Afipia sp. MLSD5-FHT05B12. Classification (NCBI taxonomy): domain Bacteria; kingdom Pseudomonadati; phylum Pseudomonadota; class Alphaproteobacteria; order Hyphomicrobiales; family Nitrobacteraceae; genus Afipia; species Afipia sp. MLSD5-FHT05B12. The sequence goes on along the minus strand of NZ_JBXAFS010000005.1, from coordinate 120,370 downwards.
TGCCGGGTCTGGTCGAGGACCTGGACGAAGGCGCCGATGCAGATGGTGATGAGAAAGGCGATGATCAGGGTGGGAACGGCGCGCCGCAGCGTTGGCTCTGCGATCAGCAGCCGGTGATATGCCGGCTTCGCGATCGACTGTGCCAATCCCTTGATAGAATCGGATTGGACACACGTGGTCGCTGCGTGCGAACGCGCCATTCCTTGCCCCTCGAATTTTCTTGTCTGCACCCCGTTCGGGAGGCTTTCCCCAACCCTCCGAATCAATGTGATTTGAATCCAGTTTTCGGAGGCTGTCGAGAGTCAACGAATCGTTAATTCAAAATAAATCTTGTCCCAAGGAAAATCGGACTCGTTTCGATGCGCAAACGTGAGTCCGAAACGAGAACAGGGCGGCTGAGGGTCAGCGCGCGGGTTCAGCGTGGCTAATGACGCGCTTCACTGACGGAAACGCCCGGCGCAGGGCGCGTTCGATCTCGTCGACCTTCCGATGAACGTCGATGACGCTCATCGAAGGCACCGCGCGGCAGTGAAAGTTCACGATCTCGCCTGCATCGGTATCGCGCACCCGCACATTATGCACGTCATGGATCGCACCACTCTCGGATGCGTAGCGCGACAGCGCCAACTGGATCTCCTCGACGCGATCCGCGGCGGCATCGGTGCCGTGGGGAAGTTCCGGTTCGAGCGGCTCGATGTGGGTATCGACCTCGACATCGGCTCCGAACTCATCGCGGATCGCATGTTCAAGCCGGTGCGCGATGTCATGAGCCTCGTTCAGGGGCATGTCGCCATCGACTTCGAGGTCGATACTCACCGTCAGCTTCCCGCCGAGGTCATGGACCGTCACATGGTGGATCGCGAGGCCGGAATTGCGCGCGATCACCATGATCCGGTCGCGCACACTTTCATTGCTGCGCGCGACTGGCACCGCGGTGAAGGTCAGGTCGGCGTCGTGAAGCGCCGTGGTCACGGCATCCTGTGCCTTGCGCTTGATGTTGTCGATACGGTCGATGGGGTAGGTGCGGGGGACCTGCACGGTCGCATCGACGAAATGCCGGGCGCCGACCATCCGCACGCGCAGCCGCTCCACATCGACCACGCCGGGAATGGCGCGGATTGCGTCCTCGGCCTTCTCGGACGCGCCGTCCGGCGCGCGGTCCAACAGCGTCTCGATGGTGGATTTGCCGAGCCGCAATCCCAGGATTGAAATCAGCACGGCGACGGCGATGGCCGCGCCGGCGTCGCCCCAGGCATAGCCGACGGCAGAAAGCGCGAGGCCGATGATGACGGCGAACGAGCCCAACACATCAGAGGCGAAGTGCAGCGCGTCGGCCTCCAGCGCCTGACTCTTGGTGGCCATCGCGGTTTTGTGAAGGGCCCGCGCGCGCCAGAAGTTCACCACGATGTCCACGACCAGCACGACAAAAGGCAGGGCGGTCAATGTCGGCGGCGCCACGCCCTCGCGCAGGCGGCTATAGGCCTCGACCACGATGCCGCCGGCCAGAATATAGAGCAGGGCGATCACACCCAGCGCCGAGAGGCTTTCAAGCTTGCCATGGCCGTAATGATGCTCTGCATCGGCGGGCTTGTCGGACACCCGCACCACGATCCATGTCACGACGGTGGCGATCAGATCGACCGACGAATGCAGCGCCTCGGAAATCAGCGCGAGGCTGCCGATGGCTACGCCCACGACGAATTTGATCGCTGCCATGCTGGCGCTGGCGACGATCGATATCGCGGCTACTTGTTGCTTGACTGCGCTCATCGGCTCCTCAATGCGCGCGTCTTGTCACGGCCTCGCGGCGAACTCAATGCGAGAGTTCGCGATTCAAAATGCGTATCATTCGCAGGTGGGATATTAGGTCAGAGCTTGAGGACAATCTTGCCGAAATGCTTGTTCGCGGACATGTAGTCCACAGCCTGCGCAATGTCGCCGAACGGGAATACGCGGTCGATCGGCAGCTTGAGCTTGCCGGATTCCACGGCGGGCCAGATGTCCTGCTTCACGGCGGCGAAGATGTCGCGGATTTCCTCAATCGAGCGGGTGCGGAAGGTCACGCCGATGTACTGGATGCGGCGCGCGGCATGCAGGTCGAAATCGAAATCGCCGTGGGTGCCGCCAAGCCGCCCCACGTTGATGATGCGCCCGAGCACTTTCGTCGCGGCAAGATTCTGGTTCGCAAGCTTGCCGGACACCTGATCGACAATGACGTCGACGCCCGCACCGCCGGTGGCCTTCAACACCTGATCCACCCACGCCGGATCGTTCGAGTCGATCGCGAGATCCGCCCCCCAGTCGGTGAGCTGAGCGCGGCGCTTCGGATCGGTCGACGAGCCGATCACAAGCTTCGCGCCCTTGAGCCTGGCGATCTGCTGCGCCATCAGCCCGACGCCTGAACTCGCACCCTGCACGAGCAGATTCTGGCCGGGCTGAAGCGCGCCGTTGGTGACAACCGCGTTGTGCATCGTGGTCAGCGCCAGCGTCAGCGAGGCTGCCTGCTCGAAATCCATCGATGCGGGAATCGGAAACAGGCGGCCGTAGTCGGTAACTGCATATTCGGCATAGCCGCCGGGCCCGGAGCCCATCACGCGGTCTCCGACTTCTACACCCTTTGCGTCAGGTCCGAGTTCGACGATCTCGCCCGCCCATTCCATGCCAAGCACCGTGCCAACGCCGCCGGCCGCGCCGTGGACATGACCCTTGATCATGCCGAGATCAGCCCGGTTCATGCCACAGGCGTAAACCTTCACCAGAACCTGCGGGCCCTTCGGTGCGGGCTTCGGGGCATCGGTGATCGCGGCGCCGTTCGCGCCGTAGACATAGGCCTTCATGGGAGTGCTCTTTCGATCCTGCGGGCTTGGAATGAGATATTCAGGTATAGCAGTAGTCATGCGGGCTCACAAAGCAGCCGTGATAGCTGTATTTCGCGTTCAGAGTGGGCATTTTTTGGTAACGCCATGCTCATCAAATTCTGTCACTGCTTCGTCACCCGAATTTAGCGGTCTTGCGGAAGAGACGATGGTTCTTCGAATAGCCTGTCTGGTACTCATGTGGTTGTCCGTCCTGCCGTTGGCACAAGCGCAGGAGACATCGGCGATTCCGAAAACCGAGCTTGTGGTTGGCGTCAAGGATGCGCCGCCGTTCGCCCTGAAGGGATCCGACGGGGCGTGGTCGGGCCTCAGCATCGAGCTTTGGCGACAGGTCGCGAAGAATGCGAACCTGAAGTATCGTTTTGTCGAAGTCCGGGACATGCCCCAGCTGATCGAGGAAACCGCTACCGGGAATTTCGATGTCGCCGTCGGCGCGATCACGGTCACCGTGGATCGCGAAAAGATTCTGGATTTCACCCAGTCCTATTATTCGACCGGTACAGGCATCGCTGTCCCAATCGTCAGCGTGATGAACTGGGGCACCCTGCGCCGGGCGATGACCTCGTTCAATTTCCTGCAAGCCATCTTTGCGCTCATCGGACTGACGCTGGGCGCAGGCATTCTCGTCTGGCTATTGGAGCGGCGGCAGAACGAATATTTCGGCGGCAGCGTCACCAAGGGGATCAGCTCCAGCGTCTGGTGGTCGACGCTGGCGATGACGCAGCGATCGTCGGCGGAGAAGGGGCCGCAAACCATTCTGGGCCGAAGCGTCGCGACCATCTGGCTGGTCGTGTCTGTCATCACGATTGCGGTGTTTACTGCGGGGGTAACGTCGGTGCTCACCACCTCGCAGATCCAGGGAACGATTTATGGCGTCTCCGACCTAACGTCGGTGCGCGTCGGGACCGTTAAGGGGACGTCGTCCGAGGGCGATCTTCTCCGGCGCAAGATCAAGTTCCACCTCTATGATACGCCCGGCGAGGGACTGAAAGCCTTGCGGGCAGGCCGTCTCGATGCGTTCGTCTACGACAAGCCTCTTCTTGCGTGGGCCATTCGTCAGGGATACGCGTCGCGGCTCAAGCTGCTGGATATTTCGATCGAGACGCAGAATTACGCGTTCGCCTTGCCTGCGGACAGTCCGCTGCGAAAATCGCTGTCGATCGCAATTCTCGACACCATACAGAAGGAATCATGGACCGAGGCGCGGATTCGTTACCTCGGAGAGGACTCCCTGAGTTCCCCTTGAATATTGGCTGGATGCAGGCTCACAAGATCGTGTAGCTGCGACACCTCTATCGTGCTGTGCATATGCCGCATGCAGTACTGCCAGTGCAGGTCGGCAACCATTCCGGCTACATACGCACCTCACACAACGCGCAAACCGCCTCAGGACACTTCGCGAAATGGACGCTATTTCGGCGAAGTTGCCTCCCGTGACCGATGGTCTCCCACCGGAAACCAGGCGTTGGGCGGTGCTTGCGATCTTCACCGCGCTCGCGATGTCGGCGCTGGATACGGCCATTGCCAATATCGCGCTCCCCGCGATTGCCGCTGACCTCAACACAACGCCAGCCGACGTGATCTGGGTCGTGAACGTGTACCAGATCGCCATGGTTGCGACGCTGCTGCCGCTGGCGGCGCTTGGGGAAATCGTCGGTCATCAGCGGATTTATCTCGGCGGACTGCTGCTCTTTACGGTCGCTTCGCTGGCGTGTGCCTTGGCGTGGTCCTTGCCGACGCTGCTGATCGCGCGCGTGCTGCAAGGGCTCGGCGCGGCCGGCGTGATGAGTGTCAACACGGCTCTCGTCAGGTTCGTGTATCCGTCAAGGCTTCACGGGCGCGGCTTCGGTAACAATGCGCTGGTGGTCGCAACCGCGTTTACGCTTGGCCCGGCGCTCGCCTCGGGCATCCTTTCGGTCGCATCGTGGCCGTGGCTGTTCGCGATCAACATTCCGTTCGGCGTGGCTGCGATGCTGATCGGCATCAAGACGCTGCCGCGGACGCCGCGCGCGGCCCATGCTTTCGACTTTCCCGGCGCGCTGCTGACATCGATCAGTCTCTGTCTCTTTATTCTCGGAATCGGCAGCGCAGCCCACAAGGCGCCGGTCGGCGTTGTCGCTGTCGAACTCATCGGCGCGGTGATTTTCGGCGCGTGGCTGCTGCGCAGGCAGGCGGATCATCCGGCTCCAATGCTGCCGATCGATCTGTTTCGCAGGCCGATGTTCTCATTGTCGGTTGCGACCGCGGTGTGTTCGTTCGCCGTGCAGGGGCTCGCCTTCGTATCGCTGCCGTTCTACTTCGAGGACGTGCTTCATCGCACCCAGGTCGAGACCGGCTTCTTCATGACGCCGTGGTCCGTCGTGGTTGGCATCATGGCGCCCATCGCAGGGCGTCTGTCGGATCGGCATCCCGCTGGCCTGCTGGGCGGATTGGGGCTCCTCATACTCGGGATCGGAATGGCGCTGTTGGCGATGCTGCCGGCGTCACCGAGCGTCGCCGATATTGTCTGGCGCATGGCGATCTGTGGCTGCGGGTTCGGCTTCTTCCAGTCCCCGAATATGAAGGCCATCATGAGCAGCGCACCGGCCGGGCGCAGCGGCGGGGCAAGCGGTATCGTCGCGACCGCGCGCCTGATCGGGCAGACTCTGGGGGCGGCATTGGCTGCGCTGTGTTTCGCACTTGCCGGCCATCAGGGCGCGACTTTCGCGCTGGCGCTGGGCGCCGGTTTCGGCGCGCTCGGCTGCATCATGAGTTTCCTGCGCCTCACTGTGCGTTGACGCTCCGAAATTTCCGGCTTACCGATTGTTCAAAGAAACAATCGTTAAGGGAGATGTCAGTGTCGGATCAGCCGGTGCTTCTGAAAGTCGACGGACCAATCGCGCGTATCGTTTTCAATCGTCCCAAGGTCTTGAACGCGCTGAGCGTCGAGGCCGCGGATGCCTTTCTCGCGGCCTGCAAGAGTGTCGCCGCGGACAAGGGAAATCGCGTTGTCATTATTGCGGGCGAGGGCCGCGCCTTCATGGCTGGCGGCGACATCTCCGCGTTTCAGGGGCCGGCAGATGAAGTACGCAGACATGTCCCGACCATCATGGAGCCGCTGCACGAAGGTCTCGAAATTCTGGCGGGGCTGCCGCAGCCGGTGATCGCCAGTCTGCACGGCCCTGTCGCGGGCGCCGGCATGAGCATTGCGCTTTCGACGGATCTCGCGATTGCCGCGGACACCGCGATTTTCACACTGGCCTATTCCAAGCTCGGTACGAGCCCCGACGGGTCGTCGTCATGGTCACTGCCGCGGCTTGTCGGACTGCGCAAGGCGATGGAAATCGCGCTGCTGTCGGACGTTTACGATGCCGCTGAAGCGCTGCGGCTCGGTCTCGTCAACCGCGTGGTGCCTGCGGCTGATCTGGCCAGCGAGACCGACAAGCTGGCGCGCCGTCTCGCCGAGGGGCCGACATTCGCTTATGGGCAAGCCAAGGCGCTGCTGCGCGGCTCGCTCGACAATTCTCTGCACGATCAAATGGAGGCCGAGGCGAAGGCGTTTGGTGCGTGCATCGGCACGAAGGATTTTGCTGAAGGCGTTAGCGCGTTTCTCGCCAAGCGGCAGCCGACGTTCACCGGCAAGTGAGTTTGGGAGGGAATTGATGAAACAGAGACTGGCACCCTACAAAATCGCACCCGACCTCATGAAGGCGATGGGAGCGCTTGAAGCCGCCGTGAAGGCGAGCGGGCTCGAGCACTCGCTGATCGAACTGGTCAAGACCCGTGCGTCGCAGATCAACGGCTGTGCGTTCTGCATTCATATGCACACCAAGGATGCGCGCGCGGCGGGGGAAACCGAGGAACGGCTCTATCTGCTGAACGCCTGGCGTGAATCGCCGCTGTATACCGATCGCGAACGAGCAGCGCTTGCCTGGACTGAATCCGTGACGCTGATCTCACAGACCAATGTTCCTGACGATGTCTATGAACAGGTTCGCGGAAGTTTTTCGGACGAGGAGATCGTCAAGCTGACCATGCTGGTGGCGACCATCAACGCGTGGAACCGGATCGCTGTCAGCTTCAGATTTATTCACCCGGTGAAGTCGGCGGCTGTCGCCTAACCGCTACGCCGCTGGCGATGCCGCCGCCGCAGGCTTCTGCGGCGGACCGATCAGCAGCTTCGTCAGCCAGCGCCGGCTCGGATTCTCAACCATTGCGTAGGATACGCGGCCCACGGCAAGCACCAGCAGCGAAATCGCCGCCACCAGCAAAAGCTGCGGCACAAGGCCGATGGTCTTGGAGACCTGTGAGATGAGGATCATCCCCACGGCGTAGTGGTAGAGATAGATCGAGTAGCTGCACTCGCCGATCCAGACCAGTGGGCGGATTTCAAAAATTCGCATCGACGTCGGCTTTGTCGCCAGGAACCAGAACAGTGTCAGAAAAAACAGCGCGGCGGTGCTGGCGATGACCGGATCTCGGCCGATGACGGCGTAGTTGGTGCTGATCCGCGCGATCAGCACATACACGACGGCGAGCATCACAAGCGCCGTGCCTTTCGCAAGCCGCTCCTTATAAAGCTCATAGAACACCGCGCCGGCCGCGAACCACGGCATGTAGTCGGGAATGAACAGCGCATCGTAGACGCCGTTGTATCCTGGCATTGCACGCCGCAGCAGCGCGCGGGCGATGTAGATGATGAGCGTGAAGGCGACGAGATTACGCGCCAGTTTCTCCCGCGAGAACAGCCAGAACAGAATCACAGCGATCATGTAGAACCGGATCTCGACCACCAGCGACCAGTAGACGCCGGTGACGAAGTCCGCCTTCGGAAACCATCCGGACCACAGCGAGGTCGGTGTCAGCGTCAATGATGGCAGGAAGTTCGGCCAGAACTGACGGCGGGTGAGGGCGAACGGTGCGTCGGACCAGTTCAGCAGAAAGAATGTGAGAATCGCAGAGACAATCAGCGCGGGCCAGATGCGGACGAATCTGCGGATCACGAAATCGAGTGCCGATCGCGATGATTCCAGCGTCATTGCGATGACAAAGCCCGAGATGATGAAGAACAACTCGACGCCCATGTAGCCGTATTTGAAGATCGGGACGTTGCTGAATGTCTCGCCGTAGGGATACAGCGTCGATTTATAGTAGAATGACTCAAGGTGATAAAAATAATGAAAGCCCATCACCAGCAGGATCGCCACGCCGCGCAAGCCGTCCAGGGCTCGGAGTCGTTGGCTGACCATGGGTTATCTGCTCTGCTGATCGGCGACGACGCAATGCGCCGGCAGTTTCCATCTTTGCCGCGCGTTCTGTCCTTGATTGTGTTGACGTTGCCAGCTTTGTCAATTTGCGCAGGTGCAAAGGTGCCAACCGGGCTCTGACTTGCCGCTTCAATTTCCGCGGAGGCAGATCGCAGCGCGCTTGCTCGTTTTGCAGCGGGCGCTGTGAAGCCCGGACGCCACATTCAGCAGCAACTGCAATGGGATTGAGTAATCCGATCCATGCATTCCAGCGCGCATTTCATTTGTCGGACAAGGTGACAAACGAAGCGCGTCACGAAATAATTTGCGCAATGCAGCATGAATTATGCTGTTTAAAGGCCATTGACGGCCTCGCATAGTCGCCCTAGCAATTGTCCGACAAACAACATTGAGCGTTCATGTCGTCGACGTCACCCAATTTCAAGCGCATCGAGGTCGCGCCCGCCTATCAAAAGGTGGCGGACGCAATCGAGCGTGAAATCGTCAACGGCCGGATCAAGCCCGATGACCCGATCGGCACTGAGTCCGAACTCGTTCAGCAATTCGGCGTCAATCGCTCGACGGTTCGTGAAGGGATCAGGGTTCTCGAGGAGAGCGGATTGATCCGGCGGGATTCAAGCCGTCGTCTGTATGCGTGCTTGCCGCGTTACAACAAGCTGGCAAGCCGGTTGAGCCGCGCGCTGGTGCTGCACGAAGTCACGTTCCGGGAATTGTTCGAGACCGCGATGATCCTCGAGGTTGCCGCCATCGAATACGCGGTGGACCACGCAACCGACGAGGACATTACAGAGGTTGCTCTCAATATCGCGAAAACCGAGCAGGCCGTCGCCAATCCGGCGGCGTTTGCCGAGCTGGACGCCGAATTTCATATTCTGATTGCAAAAGCATCGCACAACCGGGTGCTGCAACTCGCGCGCGAGCCGGCCGGTCTTTTGTTCTTTCCGACCACCGAAATGGTTGTGCGCAATGTCGCCGAAGGTATGCCGCGCCTCATCGCCGCGCATCATCATCTGCTCGACGCGATCCGAAAGCGCGACAAGCAAGAGGGTATGATCTGGATGCGGCGGCATGTCGAAGACTGGCGGCGCGGCTTTGAGCGGGCCGGCAACTCGCTCGATCGGCCGGTTGAGCGGATGTACATGGAACACGCGCTGCTGGCGCAACAGAAACGATGAGAGAATGACATAAGAAGAGGTCGCCAAAAGAGCGCAAAAGCGCCGGGCAAATCAAAGGGGAGGTCATGGTGACAGAGTTGGGGAATCCGGTGCGTCCGGATATCGATGGACTGATCGCGCGGAGCGCGGCATGACGGCGCGGAACAGCGATCTACTGTCGTCCGCCGAGTTGAACGTCAGCAATCTGTCGCTAGCTTTCGGCGGCCTGAAGGCGCTGACGAATGTGTCATTTTCAGTCGCGCCGGGATCGATCACGGCGGTGATCGGGCCAAACGGCGCGGGCAAAACTTCCCTGTTCAACTGCATCTCGGGCTTCTACCGGCCGTCCACCGGCATCATTGCGTTCGGCGGCGAGGATATCAGCAAATTGCATCCGCCGGCGCGGGCCAGGCTCGGCCTGGCGCGCACGTTCCAGAACATCGCGCTGTTCCGTGGCATGACCGTGCTCGACAACATCAAGCTCGGCCGCCACGCCCACATGGAGACGAACGTGTTCGACGCGCTCTGGTATTTCGGCCGGGCGAAGCGCGAAGAACTTGAACTGCGTTCCGAGATCGAGCGGCGGGTTCTCGACTTCCTTGAGATGGAGCATATCCGCGATCAGCCGGTGGCGTCGTTGTCCTACGGTCTGCGCAAGCGCGTCGAACTGGCGCGTGCGCTCGCCATGCGCCCTCGCATCCTGATGCTCGACGAGCCGGTCGCGGGCATGAACCGCGAAGAGACCGAGGATATGGCTCGCTTCATCCTTGACGTGAAAGAGGAGTGGGGCGTCACCATCCTGATGGTTGAACACGATATGGGCCTGGTGATGGACATTTCGGACCACGTCGTCGTGCTGAATTTCGGACAGGTGATCGCAGCCGGCAAGCCGGCGGAGATTCAGAATAATCCCGATGTTATCTCTGCCTATCTGGGCTCGGGCGATGTAGGTGAACTGTCGCGGCGCATCGCGGGCGAGAAGGCAGCGTGATGGATTGGCTCTTTCTCATCGAGATCGTGCTTTCGGGTCTCGGATCGGGTGCGTTGCTGGCGCTGACTGGCATCGCCTTCGTGCTGATCTACAAGGCCACCAAGGTGTTGAACCTTGCTGTCGGTGAAATGCTGATGCTGTGCGGATATTTCTTCTTCGGAATGACAGCAGCACTGGCGCTTCCGGTCTGGCTCGCGGTCATTCTGACATTGATTGGCGGAGGCATTCTCGGCGGCGTCATCGAGCGTATTCTGATCCGGCCGATGCTGGGCGAGAGCCCGATCTCGGTGTTCATGGTGACGGTCGGCCTGAGCTCTGTTCTGATCGGGTTCGTTGAATTCGTCTGGGGAAGCGATCCTGCGACGCTGCCAAACTTCTTGCCATCGAAGCCGGTGTTCATCGGCAGTGCGTATGTCTCGCCGAAAATCGCCGTGAGTTTTGCCGTGGCGACGGTCCTGATTGCGGCGTTTCTCGTGGTCTTTCGGACGTGGCGGGGCGGCGTCGCACTGCGCGCCACGGCTACCGATCAGGGGGCGGCATTCTCTTGCGGCATCAACGTCCCGGCCGTTTTCTCAGTCTCGTGGATCGTCGCGGGCATAGCGGCCGCAGGCTCAGGCATTCTGATCGGGTCGATCGGCGGCATCTCGCCGACCATGGGTGTGTTCGGCCTGTCGGTGCTGGTCGCTGTCATCGTCGGTGGCCTCGATTCCATCGCCGGAGCGCTCGTCGCGGGTCTGGCAATCGGCGTTGTCGAGGCGCTGGTCGGCACTTATCTGGGCGGCGAGTTCAAGCTGCTCGTTACTTTCATCATTCTCGTGGTCGCTTTGATGATCCGTCCTTATGGATTATTCGGCACCGTTGAAATTGAGCGACTCTGATGCGTATCGGCGCCGTCCATCAAACCTACGCTCAGGCAGAAGCGCTGTTCGACACCAGCGTGCAGAGGTTCATGCTGCTCGTGCTGTTCGCGGGGCTGGTCCTGTTTCCGTTCTTCGCCGATCAGTACTGGATGTATCTCGCTTGTCTCGTCCTGATCCACATCGTCAGCACGACCGGGCTCAACATTCTCACCGGCTATACCGGCCTTGTCAGTCTGGGACAGGCGGCCTTCATGTCGGTCGGCGCCTATACGGTGGCTATTCTGGAAATACGGGTCGGCACGCCGTTCATCATCAATCTCGTCGTTGCGGGATTTGTAGCGGCCGGCGTCGGCATGGTTGTCGGCATTCCAAGTCTGCGGGTGAAGGGACTTTACCTCGCGATCGCCACCATCGCCGCGTCTTTCATCCTGCACTTCCTGTTTGCCAACGGGCCCGCCATTCTCGGCGGAACGCAGGGGCTCAGCATGCCGCCAGCGCGGCTGTTCGGGTACGATCTCGCACGTCCGTTCCAGTTGTACTGGCTGTTCATGCCGCTCACGGCGCTGTCGGTGCTTGCGGCGGCCAATCTGTTCCGGACCCGCATCGGCCGCGCTTTTATCGCGATCCGCGATCGCGATATTTCGGCGGAAGTGCTGGGCATTCCGCTGCTGAAGTACAAGCTGCTCTCGTTTGCATTGTCGTCGTTCTATGCGGGCGTCGCCGGCGGGATGTGGGCTTACTTCTTCCGCGTGGTCACCCCGGAAAGCTTCCCGCTGATCTATTCGGTGTTTTTCCTCGCTGCTGTCATTGTCGGCGGGATGGGCACCATTCTCGGCGCGATTCTCGGCGCGATCTTCATGACCATGGTGCCGGAATTCCTGAAGATCGCGGTTTCCTACATGACTTTCATTCCGAATGCGGTGGCGCAACTGTCACCGATCCGGACCATCGTTTTCGGCTTGCTCATCATCGGGTTCCTGCTGTTCGAGCCGCAGGGCCTTGCCGAAATCTGGCGCCGCGTGCGGCGCTTCTTTCATCTGTGGCCGTTCAAAAAATAATATGCAGGGAGAAACAACAATGAGTATCTTTCCAACGCGGCGGAAGCTGCTGTCATACGCAGCCGCCGGCTGTCTCGCTTTAGGCCTTAACGCTCCAGCACGCGCCGCCGACGACATCGTGATCGGTGCCTCGATGCCGATGACGGGTGTGTTCGCCTTCGCCGGGATCGCGCTGAACAACGCTTTCCAGGATTATGTGAAGATCGTGAACGATGCCGGCGGCATCAATGGCCGCAAGATCAAGTATGTGTCCGAGGACACCGGCTACAAGGTCGACACATCGGTGGCGGTGTTCAATCGCATCACCAGTCAGGAGAAGGTGAATCTCTATTACGGAGACTCGACGGCTTTCTCGAAAACGATCAATGCCGAACTTAACCGTCGCGGTGATATCGTTCTTGCCGGTGCATCCTTCGCAACTGAACTGAACGATCCGAAGAACTTCCAGTACCAGTTCATCGCCGGTCCCGACTATTCGGAGATGATCGGCATCCTGCTGGAATACATCGCCAAGACGAAGCCGGGTGCGAAAATCGCTCTGGTCAACTCTGATACGGAGTTTGGACGCGATCCGATTGCTCCGACGGAGAAGCGGGCGGCGGCACTCGGCCTGAAGATCGTGGAGAAGATCGCGACCCCGCCGACCAGCGTTGATGTCTCGACCGAGGTGCTCAAGCTGCGCCGCGCCGATCCGGACTACACCATCTTCCACGGTTACATCCTGGCACCGTTGCCGGAATTCATGACCCAGGCGAAGCAACTCGGCCTCAAGACCAAGTTCATGGGCACGTTCTGGTCGATGGACAATGCGATCTGGGCGAAATCGGCAGATGTTGCCGATGGCTTCATGGGCGTGATGCCGTATCGCTATTATTTCGACACGGAAGGCAAGTCGCCGATGCTGGAAAAGATCCGGCAGATTCGCCCGGAATATCAGTCGACCGGCTACATGCAGGGCTTTTTGACCGCGATGCTGATGACCGAAGCCGCCAAGCGCACGCTTGACGCGAAGAAAGACCTCACCGCGGCCAACATGAAAGCCTCGCTGAATTCGATCAAGGACTTCGATACCGGCGGCATCATCGGCGTGCCGATCTCGATTCCCGGCAACACCGTTCCTGTCGGCCGCGTCTATCAGTACGACGGCGCAAACAAGACCATGAAGCCGGTCTCCGACTGGATCAAGATCGCAAAGTAACGACAATGGCCGCGGAAGCGCTTCTCTCAGTGAACAATATCGAGGTCGTCTATAACAAGACGGTCCAGGTACTCCGCGGCTTGTCGTTGAAAGTCGACAAGGGAGCGGTGGTCGCGTTGCTTGGCTCCAACGGCGCCGGCAAGTCGACCACGCTCAAGGCCGTCTCCAATCTTCTTGAACTGGAAGACGGCAAGGTTACGACCGGCGAAATCCTGTTCAAGGGCGACGTCATCTCGCGCTTTGCTCCGCATCAACTGGCGCGGAGCGGCCTTTTCCATGTGATGGAAGGACGCAGGATTTTCGAAGACCTGACGGTCGAGGAAAATCTCACCGCTGCGACCTACGCCATGACGGGGCGGGCAGGCGGAAAGACGCCGTTCGATCTGGTCTACACTTATTTCCCACGCCTGTTCGAGCGGCGCACCGGGCGCGCCGGATATCTGTCAGGAGGCGAGCAGCAGATGCTGGCCATCGGGCGCGCGCTCATCGCCCAACCCGAACTGATGCTGCTCGACGAGCCATCGCTGGGCCTGTCGCCGAAACTGGTGGAAGAGATTTTCACCATCATCGCCCGCATCAATCGCGAGCAAGGTGTCTCGATGTTGCTGGTCGAGCAGAATGCGGCGGTCGCCTTTGCTGTTTCGACCTACGGCTACATCATGGAGTCGGGGAAGATCGTGACCGACGGGCCGACAGAACAATTGATCCGCGATCAGGACGTTCGTGAATTCTATCTGGGCGTCGGCGCGGCCAACGCCGAGACCAAGGGTTTTCGCGGCATCAAGCACTACAAGCGCCGCAAGCGCTGGCTGTCCTGATCCAGGCGATGTGAGGCGGACATGACCGACAGATTTCCCCAGATGACGTTACCGCAGGCGCTACGTGAGAACGCGCGCCGCCATCCCGATCGCATCGCGATCAGGCAGAAGGAATACGGAATCTGGAATCCGTGTACGTGGAAGGACTATTACGCCCGTGCTTGCCATGTCGGGCTCGGCTTCCGTGCGCTGGGCCTGAGCGCAGGCGGGCACGTTGCCATTCTGTCCGAGAACCGGATCGAATGGGTGCTTGCACAACTCGGTGCGAATATCGTCGACGGAGTTGCCGTCGGCGTTTATCCGACCAGTCCGGCCAACGAAGTCGCCTATGTGCTGGCGCATTCCGAATCCGAGATCATTGTGTGCGAGGATCAGGAGCAGGTCGACAAGGTTCTGGAGCGGCGCGACGAATTGCCGAGGCTGCGGAGTATCATCGTCCTCGAAACCAAGGGCATCAGGGACTATCCGCCGGATCAGGTCATGTCGTTCGACGCACTCGAAGCGTTGGGCGTCGACTTCGAGGCAAGTCACGCCGGACCAACAGACAGCACCGTGGACGGGCAGCAGCTCTCGCAAATCGGATTGGTGATCTACACCTCCGGCTCGACCGGGAAGCCGAAAGGCGCGATGCTCAGCTACAAGAACATCCGGGCGCAGGCGATCGCCTCAGTGGACCGGCTGAATCTCGATGCGTCGGAGAGTCTTCTGTCCTATCTGCCGCTGTGTCACGTGGCGGAGCAGATGACGACGGTGATGGTGCCGGTTTATCTCGGCTCACTGGTCAATTTCGGAGAATCGATCCGAACCGTGCAGGAGGATCTGCGGGAGGTCGCGCCGAGCATGTTTCTCGGCGTGCCGCGCATCTGGGAGAAGCTTCACTCGTCGATCCACATCAAGCTGCTTGAAGCAGGGCGCATTCGGCGCGCGATGTTCGACTGGGCTTATGCCGCATGTGAGCCGTTTGCCGAAAAGAATTCAACGGACAGAACTCTTGCGGAGAGGATCAAGTTTGCGTTCTCGTACTGGCTGATCTTCCGCGCCTTGCAGAATTTCATCGGCCTGCGGAAAACACGCGTTGCGATGACCGGCGCTGCGCCGATCTCCGGCTCGATCGTCCATTTCTTTCGCACGCTCGGGGTGCCGCTCATTGAAGTGTATGGACTTACGGAAAGCTCGGGGATTGCGCTGGCTCAGGTGCTTGCCGACAAGCGCGTGGGGACGGTCGGAAGCGGCATCGACCGGATGGAGGCGAGGCTCGGCGACTCCAACGAGCTTCTCATCCGCGGCGACACGGTGTTTGCGGGGTATTACCGCAATGAGGAAGCAACCAGGGTCGCGATCCGCGATGGCTGGCTGCACACCGGCGATGTTGCGGAGTTTACGGATGGTCACTTCCGCATCGTTGACCGCCTCAAGGACATCATGATCACAGCTGGCGGCAAGAACCTCAGCCCGTCCGAGATCGAAAACACCGTCAAGTCAAGTCCGTTCATCAAGGAGTGCATCGTTATCGGCGAAGCCCGCAAATTCGTCTCGGCCTTAGTTCAGATCGACTACGATCTCGCGGGGAAATGGGCCGAGGAAAAAGCCATTGCTTATACGAACTTCAAGAATTTGACCGAGAACGCGAGCTTGCGAGAGCTGATTCAGTCAGAGATCGACAGCGCCAACGCGAAACTCGCGCAGGTCTCGCAGATCCGTCGCTTCTATCTGCTTACCAAGGAACTGGACCACGACGACGACGAAGTCACGGCGACCATGAAGGTTCGCCGGGCAAACGTACAAAAAAAATACGAGACCGAAATCGAGAGTCTTTATCGATAGAGTGGCTTCGCCGCCCGATCTTCAATCTGCCTGTGCGAGCTCGCCGCTGGCCGGTCGTCCAGACTGTGAGAGCGCGCTCAGATCGAGCGACTCTCCGCGCAACTGAGACAGGGATTCCAGCGCCCGGTCGCGATCTTCCTCAAGCAGCTTTCCATGGCTCGCTGCCGCTGCGTCGGGGTCTCGGCGTTTGATGGACTCGAGGGTCGACGTCATCAGGTCGGTAGCCAAACGCCGCAAGTTGCGCGTCTGATAGTCGAGCGGGGCTTTCCAGATCGTTGCCCACACGGTCTGATTGGCGAGGTCGGTCAGAAGTTCGACCAGAAGCTCGTTGCCGGAGCCGCGCGCGACGGTCTTGACCGCGCGCGTGGTGACACGCGCGAACGCCACCGGATCGCCGGTCTCGACCAATTCTTCCAGTTCTGCGCAGCGCCGTGCGAGCGTCTCGACATAGCTCTCGATTGGCGCAGTCGCCATCGCGCGCACCGCCAGCATCGACAGAGCCATGCGGACGTTGAACAGATCGGCGATTGACTTCAGCGATAACGGCCTCACGTAGGCGCCGCGGCGTGGCAGCAGCTCGACGAGACGGCGGCGTTCGAGAATGCGAATAGCCTCGCGGATCGGGCCGCGGCTGACACCGAAATCTCGCGCGAGATCGAGTTCGACCAGGCGTTCCCCAGCCTTGCGGCGGCCGGCAACTATCTCGACACCGAGTTCTTCGGCGACCTGGTCTGGAATTGTTCGCGGCGCGAACTTTCTCTCGAAATCGCTGTCGCCCGTTGCCTTCTGAAGAGACGCGGCCATGGCTTTTGCTCCTGGTCAGGCGTTTTGCAGATCGAACGCCTCCCGTCCAATTTACCGCTAAAGTCAATTGTTGACAATTGACAACCGATGACTTTGTATGGTGCCACGTCACTCCGGAAGGCGGGCAACAGCTCGTTTGACGGGAAATCGCCTTGCTTGAGTACGAATTCGACCAGCTCGGGCAAAACAAGAGCGGACGATCGCCGTCTCCGGCAGCAAGACCGGGCAAGGCAGCTAGGGAGCAGAGTGATGAAGGCGCCGCGTGCGACGTTAATTCTTCAAGGCCTGGCTACAGGACAGTTCCGTCACGTTGGCCGGGACGCTCCAGCCGGTGCCGTGCCGCTGCTCTTGAAGTCTCGCTCAATCCTGCCGCTCGTTTGACGTGGCCGCCTGATGGTCACCGTGACGGACTTGTCCGCTCCCACGACAATGCGTTTGCAGTCTGCGCTCGCGCCCCGGTTGCTCGACGTGCGCGGTCTTTCGCTATCCTTCATGACGGGGGATGGCGAGTTGCCGATCACCAAGAATGTGAATTTCTCGATCGCGCCGGGCGAGCGCGTCGGCATTGTCGGCGAGAGTGGCTGTGGCAAGACGGTGACGGGGCTCTCGCTGCTGCGGTTGCTGCCGCCGCAATCCGCGCGTGTGAAGGGTGAAATCCTGTTTGAAGGCGTCGATCTGGCGGGGCTCTCGCCGCGGCGGATGCGGGCCGTGCGCGGTCGCGACATTGCGATGATCTTTCAGGAACCGATGAGCGCGCTCGACCCGGTCTTCACCGTGGGCGATCAGATCAGCGAGGCCTATCGCGCGCATTTTCCTGTCAGCCGTGCGGAAGGACGCGAACGTGCCATTGCCGCTCTCGCGGAAGTTGGCATTCCCGCGCCGGAGCGGCGTTGCGACGAGTATCCGCACCAGCTGTCCGGCGGCATGCGCCAGCGCGTGATGATCGCGATGGCGCTGATCTGCAAGCCGAAGCTATTGATCGCGGACGAGCCGACCACCGCGCTCGACGTCACGGTGCAGGCCCAGATCACCGATCTCTTGCGCTCCTTGAGCGAGCGGACCGGGACCGCGCTCATTTTCATCACCCACGATCTCGGTGTGGTCGCCGAAATCTGCACCCGCATGATCACCATGTATGCAGGAGAGGTTGTGGAAGACGCGCCGGTCGACGATGCGCTGATGCGGCCGCGCCATCCCTACACGTCAGGACTTCTGCGCTCATTGCCTGGTCTCAGTCAGCGCCGTGGCGTGCTGCCGTCGATTCCGGGCCGCGTTCCATCGCCAAACGGCATGCCCGCAGGTTGCCGTTTTCGTCCGCGCTGTACCCATGCCGCGGCTGGCTGCGAGCGCGAGCAGCCGATGGTCGATGTCGAGCCCGGGCGCCGCGCGCGCTGCTGGCGGTCGCCCGATCTGATCTTGCCGGGAGCGGTGAATTGATGACCGCGGCAAAAAGCATTCTGGCGGTGCGCGGTCTGCGCATCCTGTTTCCGACCCGCGATGGCCGTGACACGGTGAAGGCGATCGACGGAATGGATTTTGAGGTCCGCGCCGGCGAGACCTTCGGGGTGATCGGTGAATCAGGGTCGGGCAAGACGACGCTGGGCCGCGCGCTGGTGTCGCTGATTGCGCCGACTCACGGACATATCCTGCATGACGGAACCGATCCGGCGTCACTCAGTACCAGCCAGTTCAGGAAACACCGGCGTGACTATCAGATCATCTTTCAGGACCCGAACGCGGCGCTCAATCCGCGCATGACCATCATCGACAGCGTGATCGAACCGCTGGAGGTGATGCGTGAAGGCAACGATGCGTCGCGCCGCAAGCGCGGGGTTGAGGCGCTCGAGCGGGTAGGGCTCTCGCCCGATACCGCCCGCCGGTATCCGCACCAGCTCTCCGGCGGCCAGAAGCAGCGTGTCAACATTGCCCGCGTTCTGACGCTGCGCCCCAAGGTCATCGTGTGCGACGAAGTCGTGGCTGCGCTCGACGTATCGATCCGTGGTGACGTGCTGAATCTCTTCACCGACTTGCAGCGCGAATTCGGGCTGACCTACGTTTTTATCACCCACGACATTTCCGTCGTCTCTCATGTTTCCGATCGCGTCGCCGTGACCTATCTCGGCAAGCTGATGGAGCTTGGCCCGACCGAAGATGTCATTGAGCAGCCGCTTCATCCTTATACGCGGGCGCTGTTGTCGGCGGAGCCGATCCCGCTCCCGTCCACAATGCGGGTCGACAAGCGGATCATTCTTGAGGGGGAAATCCCAAGTCCTGTCGCGCCGCCCTCGGGCTGCCGGTTTCGCACCCGCTGTCCATCGGTGCAGCTGCGCTGCTCAGCCGAAGTCCCGGGGTGGCGTGAATTAAACCCGGGGCACGCGGTTGCCTGCCATTTCGCCACGCCTGACGGGCCACCACCGAGCAATCAAGAAAGCGCCAACAGCGCCATAACAAGCGGAAGGAAACGAGAATGAGGAAGTTCGATCGCAAGATAGGCGCATTGCACCGGCGCGAGATGCTGGCGTTGATGGGTGGTGCCGCTGCTGCAGGCGCATTCGGATTGCCGGCTTCCGCGCAGGGGCAAAAGAAGGGCGGCATCCTGAAGGTTGCGGCTCCGGCAAATCCGTCCTCGCTCGATCCGGCCACGGGCGGCGCGGGATCGGACCACAGCATTCTCTGGACCATGTACGACACGCTGGTTGAATGGGATTACGAGACGCTCAAGCCGAAGCCAGGTCTTGCCAAATGGACATACCCGGATCCCAAGACCCTCGTGTTCGATATCCAGAGCGGCATCAAATTCCACGACGGCACGCCGCTCGATGCGGAAGCCGTCAAGTTCAACATCGACCGCGCCCGCGGGGACCAGCGCTCGAATGTGAAGGCAGATCTCACCAGTGTTGCTTCGGTTGAAGTGACCGGCCCCTTGCAGGTGACGCTGAAGCTCAAGAATCCGGATAGCGCATTGCCGGCGATCTTTTCCGATCGCGCTGGCATGATGGTTTCGCCGACCAACATCAAGGCGCTCGGGAACGACACCGACCGCAAGCCGGTGGGCGCTGGTCCGTGGAAATTCGTTCGGTGGGCCGACAACGAAATTATTGTTGTGACGCGCAACGAGAATTACTGGCGTCCCGGACGGCCATATCTCGACGGCATTGAGTTCAACATCATTCCGGAGCTCGCGACCGGGCTCCGCTCGGTGGTTGCGGGCCAGAACGATATGTCGTTCGCGCTGCCAGCACGCCTCAAGCCGGTCATCGATCGCGCCAAGAATCTGACGACTGTGACGTCGCCGACGCTGTACTGCGTGCAGCTCTACATCAATCATGGCCGCGCGCCGCTCGACAACGTCAAGGTGCGGCAGGCGATCAATTTCGCACTGGACCGCGATGCCTTCGTCAAGGCGACGATGAATGGCCTTGGCGAACCGGCCAGAATGACACTACCAACCACGCACTGGGCCTACGACAAATCCCTTGCCAATCTCTATCCGCACGATCCTGACAAGGCACGCAAGCTGCTGGCGGAAGCAGGCTTCAAGGATGGCCTCGAATTGACTATTGGCGGCTATGTGGATCAAGACTCGGTTCGTCGCGGCGAAGTGATTCAGGATCAGCTTGGCAAGGCCGGCATTCGGCTTAAGTTCACGCGCGGCACCATCGCCGAAATCAGCGCGCAGTTTTTCGCGACGGAGAAGAAGTTCGACCTGCTGGTGTCGGCATGGACGGGGCGGCCTGACCCGAGCATGACCTATGCGCTCGGTTTCGACAAGGGCGCTTACTACAACGCCAGCCGTCTCGCGACACCCGAACTGTCCGCGTTGATTCAGGAAAGCCGCGAAAGCGAAGACCTGACCAAGCGGGCCGCCGTGTTCGCGAAGATTCAGCGCCTCACAATGGAGAATGCGTTGTCCGCTCCGCTCGCATTCCAGTTTGAACTCGACGCGCTGTCCGAGAAGGTCAAAGGCTTCAAGCCGAACCTGCTTGGCAAGCCGAAGTTCGAAAACATCTCGCTTGGATAACGCCAAACCCGGTGCCGCGCGATGAGCGCGGCGCCGGGCCATCGACTGATAGGGCCTGCTTTGTTCATGATCACCGCCGCAAAATTCAGCATTATTGGCCGCCGTCTGCTTCAGACGGTGCCGGTCATTGTGCTGTCGACATTTATTGTGTTCGGCCTGCTCAAGCTGGTGCCGGGCGATGTCGCGGTGACGCTGGCAGGGGACAATGCGTCGGAGCAACGGATCACCGAAATTCGCGAAATCTACGGTCTCGACCGGCCGTTCTTCGTCCAATACGGCACGTGGCTCTGGAAGGCCGCCCATGGTGATCTTTCCAACTCGCTGGTTTCGAGCGAGGCGGTGCTTACCTCGATCAAGCGTTGCCTTCCGCACACGCTCCTGATCGTGGCTCTGGCGCTACTGCTGGCACTGATCGTCGGAATCCCGCTCGGCATCGCGGCAGCCAGCAGACCGGGCTCGTGGATCGACAGTTTCGTCATGGCCATCGCATCGCTTGGCGTGGCTGTGCCGAACTTCTGGCTGGGCATGTTGCTGGTGGCCTTCTTCGCGCTGGAAATGAATTGGTTTCCGGCCACCGGGGCGGTGGCGTTCTCGCAGGACCCATGGGGTGCGTTACGTCACGCCATACTGCCAGCAGTCGCACTCGCCTCGGGCGGCATGGCCGAGGTCGCACGGCAGTTGCGGTCATCGCTGGTCGAAATCCTGTCCTCGCAGCAGGTGCGCACGCTGCACGCCAAGGGCCTTCCGCCGTCGTCGATCCTGTGGCGGCACGGACTGAAGAATGTCAGCGTCAATCTTCTGACCGTGGTCAGTTTGCTCGCCAATCGCATGCTCGCGGCGACGGTCGTTGTGGAGGCTGTGTTTGCCATTCCCGGAATGGGCAGCCTCATCGTTAACGCTGCGATGAACCGGGATTTTCCGGTGGTGCAGGGCGTGGTGTTCGCGATGGTGTTGATCGTGGTCACGCTCAACTTGCTGACCGACATTCTCTACAGCGTTCTCGATCCAAGGATTTCCTGAGATGGCGGACACAGTTGTCATCGCGGAACGCAGGCCAAACCGGTTCGCCGGTTTCGGCCGCTGGTTCCGTTCCGATTTGCGGGGGGCCTTAAGTCTTTCGTTTCTGGTGATCCTCATCCTGATTTCGATCCTGGGGCCGTGGATATCTCCTTACTCGCCGACACAGCAGGATCTCGATGCCGCGCTGTCGCCGATGACGGCGAAGCATTGGCTCGGCGCCGATGATCTCGGCCGCGATACGCTGAGCCGGCTGATCTACGGCGGCATGGCGTCGCTCTATGCAAGTTTTCTGGCGGTCGCCATCGCTGTTGCGATCGGCGTTCCGGTCGGCGTGCTGGCTGGCTACCTCGGCGGATGGGTCGATGAGGGGATTAGCCGCGTCGTCGATAGCTTTCTGTCGTTTCCCGCCATCGTGCTTGCGATCGCGGTGACCGGCGCACTCGGCATCGGCCTGACCAATGGCATGATTTCCGTCGGCATTGTGTTTGCGCCTCAATTGGCGCGGCTGGTGCGTGCGCGGACCCTGGTGGTGCGCAACGAACTCTATGTCGACGCGGCGCGTTGTTTCGGCGTGACCACCGGCCGCATTCTGTGGCGTCACGTTCTGCCGAACGCGATCCAGCCGGTGATCGTGCAGGTCACGCTGCTGCTGGCAGCCGCGCTGCTCGCCGAAGCGAGTCTCAGCTTTCTCGGCCTCGGCATTCAGCCGCCGGACCCGAGCTGGGGCGCGATGCTGGCGCGCGCCTACCAGAATATGGAGATCGCGCCCGAGCAGATGTATCCGCCGGGACTCGCGATTTTGTTCACGGCACTCGCGTTCAACGCACTGGGCGAATCGATGCGCGTTGCGCTCGATCCGACCATGAAGCGCCGCTGATGGTTGGTTTCTGAAAAATAAGAAGGAAGACGGGAATGGCCGCGCGCCTCAGTGAAAAAGAATACATGGAGCAGTTGCACGCCCTGTGGAAAAAGACGTGGCCCAAAGGGATCGCGCGAACGCCGCAGTATCCGCACGGCGAGGTCGCACTCACCGAGTATCTGCGCGCTTGGGCGAAGCAGCGGCCACAGCGGCCCGCAGTCATCTTCTACGGTCATGTGACGACCTATGCCGATCTCGACCAGCAAAGCGATCGTTTCGCGGCATTGTTGCAGGCGAAGGGCGTGCGCAAGGGCGATCGCGTTGCTGTGTTCCTTCCGAATTGTCCACAGTTTCACATCGTATTTTTCGGCATCCTTAAGCTTGGCGCCATCCACGTGCCGGTCAGTCCGCTGTCGCGGGCTTTCGAGCTTGCCTATGAACTGAACGACACCGATGCCGAGGTCATTGTCGCGCTGGACCAGCTCGCGGCGACGGTCGATCAGGTGAGGGGGGAGACCAAGCTGCGCGAGGTCATCGTGACGAGCTTCGCCGACGTTGTTCCCGCCAAGCCGAGCATTCCGGCGCCGGATTCGACTACAATTCCGCGTCTCGAAATCAAGGGCGCTACCGATCTGCTGCCCGCTCTTGCAGCGATGCCTGCGCCTGTCCCGCTGCCGCCTGCCAATCTCAATGACATCGCGGCGCTCAATTACACCGGTGGCACCACCGGCATGCCGAAAGGTTGCGTCCACACACAGGGCGACATGGTTTATACGGCCGCGGCCAATCATGGCATTTCGGTCGCTGCCGACGAGAACAGTATCTTTCTGTCGTTCTTCCCGGAATTCTGGATCGCGGGCGAGAACTTCGGATTGATTTTCCCGCTGTTTACCGGCGCGACGCTGGTGTTGCTGGCGCGGTGGGATGCGGTGAGTACGCTCGCGGCCATCGACAAGTATAAGGTGAACGTCACAGCCATGCCGGTCGATGGCGCGGTCGAGTTGATGGATCATCCGCGATTCAAGGAATTCGATCTGTCGTCGCTCACCCAGGTGCGCGTGGTCTCGTTCGTCAAGAAGCTTAATCCTGACTACCGCAAGCGCTGGAAGGATCTCACGGGGACAATCCTGACAGAGGCGGCGTATGGAATGACCGAGACCCATACGTCGAACACCTTTACCGCAGGATTTCAGGATGGCGACTTCGATCTGATCTCGCAGCCGATCTTCGTCGGGCTTCCGGTGCCGGGTGCCGAGTTCAAGATCACAGATTTCGAGACCGGCGAACTTGTTCCGTTCGGAAGCGAAGGAGAAATTCGCGTTCGCACGCCGTCGCTGCTCAAGGGCTATTGGAACAAGCCCGAAGCAACGGCAGAATCGCTGGTCGATGGCTGGCTGCGCACCGGCGATATCGGAAGCATCGACAAGGACGGATTCCTGCATTTCCTCGGCCGCCGCAAGGAGATGCTGAAGGTCAAGGGGATGAGCGTGTTTCCGCCGGAGATCGAAGCGCTGCTCGGACAGCATCCGGCTGTGCTGGGATCGGGTGTCGTGGGACGTGACGATCCCGACAAGGGGCAGGTGCCGGTGGCATTCATTCAACTCAAGCTCGAAGCCATCGGAGCAACCAAGCCGGAAGACATTCGTGCGTGGTGCGCGGAGCGGATGGCCGTCTACAAGGTGCCGGAGGTGCGGATCATCGAGGCGTTGCCGATGACCGCGACCGGCAAGGTCAAGAAGCAGGAACTTGACGTGAAGGCGTCCGCCGCTTCGTGAGTTAATCGCTGAATTTTATCCGGTGTGGTGTCACGAATGCCCCGCGCCGGGATGACGTTGTTTCGTGACGGAGAGAGTTATGTCATTTCGCAAGCTGCTGATCGCCAACCGTGGCGAGATCGCCATTCGTATCGCGCGCGCCGCCGCAGACGCCGGGCTCGCAACGGTTGCGATCTATCCAGCTGACGACGCGTTGTCGCTTCATGTCCGTGCGGTGGACAAGGCCTGCGAAATTCCCGGACGCGGCGCGCGCGCCTATCTCGATATTGAAGGCGTGATCTCGGCGGCAAAGTCCACCGGCTGCGACGCGTTGCATCCTGGTTACGGGTTTCTCAGCGAGAACGCCGTGCTGGCGAGGCGGTGTGCCGAAGAAGGAATTGTGTTCGTTGGGCCGTCGCCCGAGGCGCTCGATTTGTTCGGCGACAAGGTTGCGGCAAAGGCATTGGCGAAGCGCTGTAACGTGCCGGTGATCGAGGGCACCGTCGGGCCGACCACGCTGGAGGAGGCGAAAGCCTTCTTCGCATCGCTCGGCAAGGGCGGCGCGGTCATGGTCAAGGCGATGGCTGGTGGTGGTGGCCGAGGCATGCGCGCCGTCGAGAAGGCGTCCGATCTTGAGGAGGCCTACGCGCGTTGCCAGTCCGAGGCGAAAGCGGCATTCGGCAGCGACGGTGTTTATGTCGAGCGGCTCATTCGGAAAGCACGCCATATCGAAGTGCAGATTATCGGTGATCGGCATGGCGCGATCAGCCATCTGTGGGAGCGCGAATGCACCATTCAGCGCCGTAATCAGAAGCTGATCGAGGTCGCGCCAAGTCCTTCTCTCAGCGATAGTCTTCGCGCGCGTATCGTTGAGGCGGCAAAACAACTGGCCTCAGCGGCGAACTACGACAGTCTCGGCACCTTCGAGTTTCTGGTGGATGGGGAAGCCGGCGAGGGCGATGGGGCCTTTGCGTTCATCGAGGCCAATCCGCGGCTTCAGGTCGAGCATACAGTCACGGAAGAAGTACTCGGCGTCGATCTCGTGAAATCGCAGCTGGCAGTCGCGGACGGCGCGACGCTGGATTCGCTCAGGCTCGCACAGTCCGCTATCCCGGCGCCGCGCGGCTTTGCGATCCAATCGCGCATCAACATGGAAGTCATGGACGAGAGCGGAGCGACAAAGCCGACCGGCGGCGTACTCGCGGTGTTCGAACCGCCATCTGGTCCGGGTGTGCGCGTGGATACTTTCGGTTATGCGGGCTACAAGACGAGCGCTGCCTTTGACTCGCTACTGGCCAAGGTGATCGTTCATACGCCGTCGGCGCGCTGGCCGGATGCGGTTGCGAAGGCTGCGCGCGCTCTGCGCGAGTTCCGTATCGACGGTGTTGCGACCAATATCCCGTTTATTCAGGCGTTGTTGGCAAATCCCGATTTCGTCGCTAACCGGATCAGCACGAACTTTGTCGACACCAATGTCGCCGCGCTTGTTGGCGCTGCTAAGGAAGCCGCACCGCCACTGTTCTTTGCAAGCACTGGAGAAGCTAAGGCAGGTGCAACAGAAAAGCGCAGCGAAGGTGCGGCGAGCGGACCGGCGGGATCCGTCGCGATAGGCGCGCCGCTGCAAGGCACCGTGGTTGCTATCCCGGTGGCCGAGGGCGATGTGGTTCATCCCGGTCAGCAACTCGCAATCATCGAATCCATGAAAATGGAGCATCTGGTGACTGCCCAGCAAGGCGGGAAGATCACCAGGGTTATCGCCGCCGACGGCGTCACGCTGATGCAGGGCGAAGTCATTCTTTATATCGAACCGCAGGAAATGGCTGGGCATGAGGTGGTGGAGGAGGCCGAGATTGATCTCGACTTCATTCGGTCCGATCTCGCCGAAATGATCGCTCGCCAGGGCAATACGCTGGATGAAAACCGGCCGCAGTCGGTCGAGCGCCGCCGTAAGACGAATCAGAGGACAGCGCGGGAGAATATCGCCCAGCTTGTCGACGAGGGATCGTTCATCGAGTACGGCTCGCTCGCAATCGCGGGCCAGCGCCGCCGGCGCGCGCTCGATGATCTGATCAAGAATACGCCGGCCGACGGCCTCGTTACCGGCGTTGCGACAGTTAATGCGACGAAGCTCGGCGAGCAGGATGCACGCTGCATGGTGATCTCCTACGATTACACCGTGCTGGCCGGCACCCAGGGCCACATGAATCACAAGAAGACCGATCGCATGCTGAGCCTTGCCGAGCAATGGCGCATGCCGCTGGTGTTTTATGCCGAGGGTGGCGGCGGCCGGCCCGGCGATACCGATCGGCTCGGCATGACCGGCCTCGACGGGCCGTCCTTTGTGCAGTTCGCGCGTCTGTCCGGGCTCGTGCCGGTGGTCGGCGTGGTTTCGGGTTACTGCTTTGCGGGCAACGCTGCGATGCTTGGCTGTTGTGATGTCATCATCGCCACGGAGAATGCGTCGATCGGCATGGGCGGACCGGCGATGATCGAAGGCGGCGGCCTCGGCGTCTATCATCCGGCGGAAGTGGGACCGGTCTCGTTCCAGTCGCCGAACGGTGTCGTCGACATCCTGGTTGCGGACGAAGAGGCCGCGACGACTGCCGCGCAGAAGTACCTGTCGTATTTTCAGGGCACGCTTGCCGACTGGAAAGCATCGGACCAGCGTCTGCTGCGCCGCGCGATTCCCGAAAACCGTCTGCGGGTCTATGATATCCGATCTGTCATCGATTTGATTGCAGACGAAGACTCGGTGCTTGAGATCCGGCGTGATTTCGGCGTCGGCATGATCACGGCGTTCATCCGCATTGAGGGCAAGCCTTTCGGCCTGATTGCGAACAATCCCAAGCATCTCGGCGGCGCTATCGATGCCGACGCGGGTGACAAGGCAGCGCGCTTCCTGCAACTTTGCGATGCGTTTGACATTCCAATCGTGTCACTTTGCGACACGCCAGGATTCATGGTCGGGCCGGAGGCGGAGAAAACCGCAATCGTTCGTCACGTGGCGCGCATGTTTGTGACCGGCGCGAGTCTCACGGTTCCGCTGTTCGGCATCGTGCTGCGCAAGGGTTATGGTCTTGGGGCGCAGTCGATGATCGGCGGCGGTTTCCACGCGTCGTTCTTCACAGCGGCGTGGCCGACCGGCGAATTCGGCGGCATGGGGCTGGAAGGTTATGTCCGGCTCGGATTCCGCAAGGAGATGGAAGCGATTCCCGATCCGGTCGAGCGGGAGAAATACTACAAGGCCAAAGTTGCCGAACTGTACGCCAACGGTAAGGCTGTCTCGATCGCTTCTGTGTTTGAGATCGACAACGTGATCGATCCGGCGGAAACGCGTAGCTGGATCATGGCAGGGCTGCGCTCAGTGCCGAAGCCGACCAAGCGCGAGCATCGCAAGCGGCCGTGTGTCGATACCTGGTAAGGCGAGAGCCCTGTCCTAGGGCAGGGCTGTCAATTCATGTCCTACTGATAAGACGCAACGATATCGGAGATGGCGCGTTCGAGTTGCCGTGCCGTCGCGCACTGGCGAACGACGCTGCAATACGTTGCGTATCGCGGCATCTCGGAATCGCCCATGCCCCAGATCATGCGGCCTTCCGGATTGAGCCATACAAGCCGCTTCGATCTCTCCGAGATGCGGCGAAGGATATCCGCACGCGGATTGAGATTGTTCGTTCGCGCATCGCCGAGTACGATGACCGTTGTCTGAGGTGTTACGTGACGCATCCATTTGGATTCAAAGTCCGATAGTGATTTTTCGTAATCGGACGATCCAAAGCCGACCAGCGACATGATGTCCGACATGGCGGCCTCAGGCGTTTTCGAATCCAGAATCTCGCTGACCTCAACCAGATGACCTGAGAACGCGAACGACCGCACGTCGGAGACGACTTCGTGCAGGCTGTAAATTAGCAGCAGGAAGAAATCGGACACCCTGGCGACGGATCCGCTCACGTCACAAATAGCAACGATCTTCGGCCTGTCGCGATGGCGGCGCTTCCATGTCGTCAGGAACGGGACGCCACCCCATGCAGCATTGCGCCGGATGGTCCGGCGCACGTCGAGGTGCCCGCGCCGCTGGCGCTTGCGGGGCCTGCTGTAGCGTTCGCGAAGCCGCCGCGCCATGACGCGGATGAGCGCACGCATCTGTTCGGCCTGCCGCCGGTCGAGCTGGGAGAGGGATGCATTCTTCAGGATTTCGTTGCGCAGATTTTCGGTTTCTTCGCGTCCGTAAAGCAGCAGCGCCTGCGAGACCCGGTCGCGAACATTTTCACGCAGCGCCTCGGTCGCGACAGCCAGCCGCTCGGCTTCTGAAGGATTGGTCTGGGCCAATTGCTCCAGATCGTCGCGCAGTTGCTGAATGCCGAGCAGATCGAGAATCCTGCTGGAAAAGATGCCGCGCTGGGTGAAAAAACGGATGTCGGACAGGGAAGCGGCGCTGGCAGCATTGGAAATAGCTGCTTCCATCTCGGCGCGATCTTGCGAAAGAAGTGTTTGTGCCAGTTGGCCGAGACCTGCAGACGGTGCGCCGCTTGCGGATTCGGCCTGTCCAGACTCTGAACCATCTTGCTGTTCACTTGAAGCGCTCGGATCGCTGTCGGCTAGGGGTTGATTCAGCTCGGGATGATCGAAGAACAAATCGAAGCAGTCGCTGAGCAGCCGCTTTTCCTCCTGGCTCTTGGCAAGCGTGACGAGGAAGGTATCGCGTAGAACGGACCGGTCGTAAAAGCCGATATCGGCCACAGCCCTCATCGCATCCATACTCTCGGACGGCGAGATGCGAACACCGGCGCCGCGAGCTGCACGGAAGAAGCGATGAAGGTTTTCCCTCATTTATTTATCCGAAGACATTTTGACGGCCAGCTTTGGCCACGAAAGCGCTGACTTGCGGCAGCGTGGTCTCGATGTCTGCCTCATATTTCAAGAGAACATTCAGCGTCTCCTTGACGGTTTCGCTGTCGAGTTCCGACGATTCCAGGAGGACGAGGACACGTGCCCAGTCGATGGTCTCGCTGACTGAAGGCAGCTTTTTCAGGTCGAGCGTGCGGACTTCGTTGATAAACCCAACGATCTGCTTGCGTAGCGATTGCGAGATGCCCGGGACGTGGCTTTCGATGATGCGCTCTTCAAGCTTTTGATCCGGGAACCCGATGTGAAGATGAAGGCAGCGTCGCTTGAGTGCGTCGCCAAGATCACGTTCACCGTTGGATGTCAGAATGACGGTCGGCGGCACGATTGCGGAGATTGTCCCGAGTTCCGGAATGCTGATCTGGAAATCAGACAAAATCTCCAGAAGAAGAGCCTCGAACTCAGCGTCGGCCTTGTCGATTTCGTCGATGAGCAGTACGCAGCCATTGGTCTGTTGCAGCGCCTGTAACAGAGGGCGTGGCTCCACGAACTCACGGGAGAAGAAGACATCGCCAAAATCGTGCAGGCGGCTCAGGGCGGCGGGAAGCGTTTCTGCCCCGCCGAGAACTTCGCCGACCTTGTCTTTCAGGATCTGCGTATAGAGAAGCTGCTTGGCGTATTTCCACTCGTAAAGCGCCTTTGCTTCGTCGAGGCCCTCGTAGCACTGCAAACGGATCATCGAGAGATTGCGCGAGGCAGCGATCGCCTTGGCGAGCTCGGTTTTGCCGACGCCGGCGGGACCCTCGACGAGGATGGGCTTTTCAATCCGCTGCGCGAGATAGACCGCAGTCGCAATCTGGCGGCTGGCGATATAGCCGGCCGAAGCGAGGCTTTTTTCGACTGCTTCGATTGAAGCTGTCGGCAGATGGTCAGTCACGGTCGTTAACTCCGGCTATTGTTGGATCACCCTAAACCGGAGGCAGCCAGCCAGCGAGGGCGTTTGAGTGCATTGCTACGATGCCGCGCGGCCGGCGTCCATATTGCCGGAGAAACTCTGAATAAGACATTGATGTAGAAGAGTTATTTGCTAGATGCGAAACTGCGTATTTTTGAGGTCGCATTCGCGTGGTCTGGCGGTGATACGCACCCTTCCGTGGCCGCGCCACATGGCATAAGACGGCGCAACTCTCTCCCTGACTCGTGTGCAAATGATCCGTCTCGACAATATCAGCAAGCAGAATGGCCATCAGATTCTCTTCATCGAAGCCTCCGCAGCGCTTCAGAGGGGCGAGAAGGTGGGGCTCGTCGGTCCCAACGGATCAGGCAAGACGACACTGTTCCGGATGATCACTGGTCAGGAACTTCCCGACGAGGGCCAGGTCGCCGTCGATCGCGGTGTGACCATCGGCTACTTCAGTCAGGACGTCGGAGAGATGTCGGGCCGCAGTGCCGTGTCCGAGGTCATGGACGGCGCGGGGCCAGTAAGCTCCGTGGCCGCCGAATTGAAGGAACTCGAGGCCGCCATGGCGGATCCGGACCGGGCGGACGAGATGGACGCCATTATCGAGCGCTATGGAGAGGTGCAGCACCGCTTCGAGGAACTGGATGGCTATGCCCTGGAGGGACGCGCGCGTGAAGTCCTCGCCGGCCTGAGCTTCAGTCAGGAAATGATGGACGGCGACGTCGGCGCGCTTTCCGGCGGCTGGAAAATGCGCGTGGCGCTCGCCCGCATCCTGCTCATGCGCCCCGATGCCATGCTGCTCGACGAACCGAGCAACCATCTGGATCTCGAGAGCCTCATCTGGCTGGAAGAATTCCTCAAGGGCTATGAGGGTATGCTGCTGATGACCTCGCACGACCGCGAGTTCATGAACCGCATCGTCGGCAAGGTGGTGGAAATCGATGCCGGTTCGCTGACGTCGTATTCGGGCAACTACGAATTCTACGAGCAGCAGCGTGCGCTCAGCGAGAAGCAGCAGCAGGCGCAGTTCGAGCGGCAGCAGGCGATGCTGGCCAAGGAAATCAAGTTCATCGAGCGATTCAAGGCGCGTGCCTCGCACGCCGCGCAGGTACAGAGCCGCGTGAAGAAGCTGGACAAGATCGAACGGGTGGAGCCGCCCAAGCGTCGCCAGACCGTGGCGTTCGAGTTTCTGCCGGCGCCGCGCTCTGGCGAAGATGTCGTGAGCTTGAAGAATGTACACAAGGGTTACGGCAGCCGCAGCATTTATGAAGGGCTGGATTTCTCCGTGCGGCGCAGGGAGCGCTGGTGCGTCATGGGCATCAATGGCGCGGGCAAGTCCACGCTGTTGAAACTGGTGGCAGGCTCCACGGAGCCGGATAATGGAATGGTGAACCTGGGTGGCAGCGTGAAGATGGGTTACTTCGCGCAGCACGCCATGGATCTGCTCGATGGCGAACGCACCGTGTTCGAGGAACTGGAGTATTCGTTTCCTCAGGCCGGGCAGGGTTCGCTGCGTGCGCTGGCCGGGTGCTTCGGTTTCTCGGGCGATGACGTCGAGAAGAAATGCCGGGTGCTGTCAGGCGGAGAAAAAGCGCGGCTGGTGATGGCAAAGATGCTGTTCGATCCGCCGAACTTTCTGGTGCTGGACGAGCCGACGAACCACCTCGACATGGCGACCAAGGAAATGCTCATCGAAGCACTGTCGCAGTATGAAGGCACCATGCTGTTCGTGTCGCACGACAGGCATTTCCTGGCGGCATTATCCAATCGGGTGCTCGAGCTGACGCCGGAGGGTATACATCAGTATGGTGGCGGCTACACGGAATACGTGGCGCGAACCGGCCATGAGGCGCCCGGCCTGCGAAGCTGAACCAAGGCAAAACTGTCCGGCCTACTTCTTCGTTGCACGCGCCAGGAACTGCACTAGCGCATTGCGGTCTTCTGGCGATCCGATCAGTTGCTCCGGCATTTTCGTGCCCGGCGTATAGGCCGCCGGGCCGACCTCGAAAAGTTTCGAGACTGTTTCCGGCGTCCAGACGATATCGAGTTTCTTCAGCGGTTCGGAGAAATTGTAGCCCGGTAGCGTTGCGATCTTGCGTCCGAAAATTCCCGAGAGCGTCGGACCGGCCTTGTTGGCCTGATCCGGCGTGAGCGTGTGACACGCCACGCAGGCCCGAAAAATTTCAGCGCCACGGTCACCTGCGAAGGCGGTAAGTGGATCATTCGGGTTTTCCTGAATCGTCGCTCCGATCGGTTCCCCGGTGTGCGCGTTCCAGCGCCGGATTACACTGTCGGTGCCGCCGGTCAGAAGTGTGCTGTTGTCCGGCGTGAACGCCACCGACCACACTGGAAGTCCCGGTCCGACAAGCCTGCGGGCAAGCGCGCGCGCCTTGCGATCGACCATCGCAACCGAGCCCCGGACATCCGCGGCCGCGAGCAATGCACCGTCCTTCGATGCGGCCATTGCAATCACCGGGATCGGTCCCGCGGCAGCTTCGCCATCCGGCTTTCCCGCGCCGGTGAGGAAATAGATTTTCCCGTCTGCGCCTGCGGTGGCGATCTCGCCGTCACCGGACACGATCACCGCATTCAGCGGCGTGGGCAGGGCAACAATAGATGGCGAAGCGGTGTTGTCGAGCGGCCAGATACGAACCGTCAGGTCGTAGCTGACACTGACGAGAGACTTCCCATCGGGACTGAACGCGACTCCGTTGACGTTCTGCGTATGACCTTCGAGCACGCGCGCTGTACCACTAGCGAGCGGCCAGAGCCGCACGGTATGATCCCAGGCAGCTGAAGCGAGGGTTGCGCCGTCGGGTGACAGTGCAAGTGCTGCAATCGGTGCAGTGTGTCCCTCGAGTACGCTGTCAGGCTGCTGTTTGCCCGGAGTCCAGATCGCAATGCGGCCGTCGGCGCCTGCGGTTGCTGCGCGGCCATCCCTGAGGAAGGCGGTTGCATTGACGGCATCGGCGTGAAATCGCAGAACCTGTTCGGCTGCATCGCGGTCGAGCGACCAGCGAATTGCGCTGCCGTCGAAGCTTCCCGAGAGCAGCGTTTGTCCGTCGGATGAAATCGCAAGCGCCCGAACCGGGCCGCCGTGGCCGCGTAACTGCGCGATGGCAGGTGACGCGATTAATGCTGCGGTGAGTACACCGACCGCGAGCAATGGGCGAAACCGGTACCCTATGTTGCGATACTCAATGTCTCGCACGGCGGCTCCCTCTGAATACCTACATCTCCGAAGGGTAGCGAAGCATGAAAGCTATGCCCAATAAAGGCATCGCGGCAGTGCGCTGCGCCGGTCACGACGGAACAATAGCGGTACCGGGGCGTTTGCCTCGTTCGGATGCGATATTTTCTGCTCGCTGGAGCCTCGAGATGATTGATCGCTTCACCGCAACGATTCTTGTGAGCGTACTCACAACGGTGCCTGTCTTCGTACAAACGGCGGCGCCGTCAGCTGGCAAACTGTTCAGAGCGACGGCAAGCCGATGAAGGTAAGCCCGGATTGTCTGCCGGACACCAAAACGAAATAGCGATCCAAGCCGTCACGCAAAAAAGCGAACCACCCCGGCAGGAGCGACGTCGTAGCCGGTCAGGTCGGTTGCACGTTGTCGAATCCGCTTTTTTGCAATGAACCCCATTAACGCCTGCAACGCTGGCTTGAAGTAAGAGCGCTGCCTCATCATCAGATCAAAATTTTCCCAGAGCAGCGGCACGAAATCGAGTCCCGCTGCTTTGGCCGCGGCCCGCGTCGCAATGCCGCAATCGGCCTCGCCAGCGCGGATGGCAGCTGCGAGATCGGGACCGGTCAAACACGGTGGATCGAGGCGGCGGAGATTTTTCGGTTTCGCGCCTTGCTGCTTCAAGAGTACATCCAGCAGCATTTGAGCTCCCGCACCCGGCTGCCGAACGGCCATGATCGCCTCGCGCGCGAGTACGTCGGCGAGTCCCGTGAGGTTTTTCGGATTTCCCGGCTGGAGCAAGAGGCCCTGCTCGCGTCGTACAAAGCCGATCAGTACTGCATCGTGCAAGCCGGCCATGGCGCGCACCGCGGTAACATTGGCATCTTCGCCTGAGCCGTTCACTTCATTGTCGGTGTGAAAATGAATCGCGGCGGCGATGGCTTCACCGCGTAAAACGCGTCCGATGCCGCTTTCGGTCCCTTCAACGAGGCTCGCAAGGCCGGAGCCGGATTCGCGCAGGCACCATTCGAGCAATGCATCCTGGCTTCCGCCAACGATGAGGGGCGGGTCGGAGGTGATCATTCCGGCCGGTCGCGCCAAGCCTGACAGCATCCAGCGATCAAGCTCTTCACGCGGGAAAAGCCACTTGCCCGTAACCTTGGTGCAGGGGATCGCGCCCTCGGCGACCAGCTCATAGAGCTTCCGTTCGCCGAGTCGAAGGTAATCTGCTGCCTCATTGGTCGTCAGCATATCCATTCTGCATTTATATGCATAATCCTGCATATTTTCAATTCATTGACACTGTCGAAAAATATGCGGGACTCCGCATGGGGAGGAGATGCAATGCTGGACGGGCTCAGTGCCTGGCAACTGATCGTGAGCGGCGATTCAACGCTGATTGCCATCGTCAAACTATCGCTGGCTGTCAGCCTTTCGGCGGTCGTACTCGCGGCCAGCGTTGGCCTGCCGCTTGGAGCCTTCCTGGCGCTCGCGCGCTTTCCGGGACGTAGCGCCATTGTCGTCCTCCTCAATGCCTTTATGGGGTTGCCGCCGGTCGTCGTCGGTCTTGCCGTCTATCTTCTTCTCTCGCGTTCCGGGCCGCTTGGCGATCTCGGCATCCTGTTCACGCCGTCGGCCATGGTGATTGCGCAGGGAATATTGATCGTACCGATCATTGCGGCGCTGGCACGCCAGACCATCGAAGACCTTTGGGCCGAGTATCGCGATGAACTGTCGGCGATGGACGTCGGTTCGCTTGGCCGCATGACGACGCTGCTGTGGGATGCGCGTTTCAGTCTGCTGACCGCATTGCTCGCCGGTTTCGGCCGGGCGGCGGCAGAGGTCGGTGCCGTCATGATCGTCGGCGGCAACATTGAGGGTTTCACCCGGACCATGACCACGGCGATTGCACTTGAGACATCGAAGGGGAATCTGCCGCTCGCGTTGGGGCTTGGCTTGATTCTCGTCGCTCTTGTTTTTGCGATCAATGCCGCCGCATGGGGCGCGCGTATCTGGTCCGAACGGCAGGCGGGGTGAGCATGCGGGCGCCGGTTACCGATCTTCCCGTCGTTCTCGATCGTGTCTCCGTTCGCGCTGGCGCGACGACAATTATCGATTGTTTG
Organism: Afipia sp. MLSD5-FHT05B12; assembly: GCF_058793355.1. Classification (NCBI taxonomy): domain Bacteria; kingdom Pseudomonadati; phylum Pseudomonadota; class Alphaproteobacteria; order Hyphomicrobiales; family Nitrobacteraceae; genus Afipia; species Afipia sp. MLSD5-FHT05B12. The sequence goes on along the minus strand of NZ_JBXAFS010000005.1, from coordinate 84,770 downwards.
AGTCTGACGCTCGCATCCGGTGCGCCAACAGTGGTGGTAGGGCCGAACGGAGCGGGCAAGAGTACGCTGCTGCGGCTCTGCATGGGGCTCTCGGTACAGACCGAAGGCGCGATCACCTGGGGCGGACGCCCAGACATCAAGCCAACACGGCGCGCGTTCGTATTCCAGCGTCCGGTGATGTTGCGCCGGACCGCCGCCGCCAACATCGCGTATGGACTGACCCACGCGAACTACCCGCGCGAGAAGGTCGCTGCGCGCACAGTGGAATTGCTCGAACGCGTCGGTCTCGCTGAACTCGCCATGCGTCCCGCCCGTCGTCTGTCCGGCGGGGAACAGCAGCGGCTCGCCCTGGCGCGGGCGCTGGCGCGAGACCCCGAATTGCTTCTGCTCGACGAGCCGACCGCCAATCTTGATCCGGCGGCAACACGCAGCGTCGAGGAAATTATCCGTGCTGCCGCGCAATCCGGGATCAAGATTGTCATGGCATCGCACGATCTGGGCCAGGTGCGACGGCTTGCCGGCGATGTTGTTTTCATGGTGCGCGGCGCCGTTCGCGAACAGACGCCTGCCGAAAACTTCCTCAAAAACCCGGCGACGCCGGAAGCGGTGGCTTTCGTGCGCGGCGATCTCGTCGTTTGAACACTCATAAGGACACGTCATGACACATCGATATGCCTACGCTCTGGTCGCCTTGCTGCTTACGGCAGTATTGGCGACGCCAATCTCTGCCCAGGACAAATCCATCGTCGTAGCCTCGACGACATCGACCCAGGATTCCGGCCTGTTCGGGTACATCTTGCCCCTGTTCAAAGCCAAGACCGGCATCGAGGTGAAGGTGATTGCGCAGGGCACCGGGCAGGCGCTCGATACCGCGCGTCGCGGCGACGCCGATGTCGTTTTCGTGCATGCCAAATCGCAGGAAGAAAAGTTCGTCAGCGAGGGGCAGGGCGTGAAGCGTTTCGATGTCATGTATAACGACTTTGTCCTGATTGGCCCTAAAACTGATCCCGCGGGTGTCAAAGGCAAGGAAGTCGTCGTTGCGCTGAAAACCATTCAGGAAAAGGCCGCGCCGTTCGTTTCGCGCGGCGACAAGTCCGGCACGCACTCGGCTGAGCTTGCCTTGTGGAAGCAGGCCGGGATCAATCTCGAAACCGCCAAGGGTCCATGGTACCGCGAGATAGGTCAGGGCATGGGCGCCGCGCTCAACACTGCGGGCGCGATGAATGCCTATGTCATTTCCGATCGCGGCACCTGGCTGTCGTTCAAGAATCCCGGCGATCTCGCAATCGTGGTCGAAGGCGACAGGCGGCTTTTCAACCAGTATGGTGTCATCCTCGTGAACCCTGAAAAACATCCCGCGGTGAAAAAGGACCTTGGCCAGAGCTTCATTGATTGGCTGATTTCAGCCGAGGGTCAATCAGCCATCGCCGCCTACCAGGTCAACGGCAAGCAGCTGTTCTTCCCCAATGCCGAAAAGAAGGCGTCCTGACGAGCCCGTGCGAACCGGTCCATCCGGCGGTTGCTAAGCCGCCGCCAGATGGTCCACCATCAGGCATGATTCAGACACAGCGTTTGACGGCGGCGCTCACGCCGCTCGATGTTGCACTTGGGTTGCTGTGCAGCGACCTGAAACCTGTCGATGCCATTGAAGTGTCGCTGGCAGAGGCAATCGGCCGTGTCGCAGCCGAGACTCCTCCGCTGAAAGCGGCGTTGCCCGCCTTCAACGTGGCAGCGACAGACGGATGGGCGCTGCGCGCGCACGACATCGTGGGCGCATCGTCCTATTCGCCGCTTCAGCTTGCGAAATCGCCGCGCTGGGTCGAGGCCGGCGAGCGTCTGCCGGACGATTGCGATTGCGTGCTGGATGCCGACCTTGTCGAGCAGGCCGGGCCGTTGTTTCAGGTTCAGGCAGAAGCCGTTCCCGGTCAGGGAATCCGCCGTGCCGGGGATGACATCGCCGCGGGGCGTTCGATTGTCGAAGTGGGTCGGCCTGTCGGCGCGTTCGATGTGCTCGCTGCTCGTGCGGCGAGACTTGAGCGCGTGACGGTTCGATCTCCGCAAGTTCGCGTGATCGATGTGCGTGCCGCCGACGGCAGCACGGCGTCGTCGCAGTTTATTTCCGATTTCGCGAGGGCCGTTGGCGCTCGGGTGACGATGTTGCAAACAAGTGGACGCGATGCCGCGTCGATAGCTGCCGCTATGAGGGCGGGGGCGTGCGATTTGCTGGTGACCGTCGGCGGCACGGGGGGAGGCCGCACGGATGCGACAATTCACGCCATCAAGGAATGCGGTGCGCTGTTGGCACATGGACTTACGTTACAGCCAGGACGCACAGCGGCTGTCGGAAAGATCGGCGCGACGCCCGTGGTGACGGTGCCCGGTCTACCCGATCAGGCGTTGGGCGCTTGTCTCGCGCTGGTTCAGCCGGTGCTGGACGTGCTGACAGTACGAATGCCGCGGCAGGAAATCATTCGCCCCCTTGCGCGGAAGATTTCTTCAGCTATCGGTGTGGCAGAAATCGCGTTGCTGAAAATGTCGGATGAGGCATGGATGCCGCTTGCGACAGGACAGCTTTCGCTCGATGTCATCGCTCGCGCCGACGCCTGGCTTGCCGTGCCGGGAAACAGCGAGGGCTATGCCGCCGGAACGTCGGTAGGTGCGCTTGTCCTTCGCAAAATGTCATGAGTTTAGTGAAATGAACAAGTCGGACCCAACTTCGAGTCGCGATCGCGCGGGTCAGGATCAGTTTCTTACGATCCTCTCGCGTGAGGAGGCGTTTGCGCGATTTGAAGCTGCGCTTTTTCCTCGCGACCTGGCGGTTGAGGAGCGCGCGCTTTCTGATGCGCTCGGTCTGGCTTTGGCGAGGGATGTCGTGGCGGCAATGGATGTGCCGCCGTTTGATCGTTCCAACGTTGATGGATTTGCCATTCGTTCCGCCGATCTGGCGGCTGCGGGCGAGGCATCGCCCGTCCAGCTTCAGTTGAACAACGAGACAATTGCCTGCGGCACAGCGCCGGCATTGCCGGTGGTGCAGGGTTCGGCAACGCCGATTGCCACGGGCGGCCCAATTCCACGCGGCGCGGATGCCGTGGTGATGATCGAGCATACACAGCCGTTGCGCGATGACGCGATCGAAATACGGCGTGCTGTTTCTCCGGGACAATTCGTTTCCTATGCAGGCTCGGATATCGCGCGGGGTGAGATTTTGCTGCGCGCGGGCACGCTGGTCGGCTCGCGTGAAATCGGCATGCTCGCCGCATCGGGTATCGCGCGCGTTCCGATGACGAAGAAGCCGCGCGTTGCGATCATTTCAACCGGCGACGAACTCGTTCAACCCGGTCTGCCGCTGCGTCCGGCTGCGATCTACGACACCAACGGTGCGATTGTCGCGGCTGCGGTGTCCGAAAATGGCGGCGAGGCTGTGTTTCTCGGCGCGTTCCCGGACGAGGAGGATAAGCTCGAAGCTGCGATGCGCGAGGCGCTGGCAACCAGCGACATGCTTCTTCTGTCCGGCGGCACATCGAAAGGCGAGGGTGACATTTCCCATCGCATCGTCGCGCGACTCGGCAAACCAGGCATCGTCGCGCATGGCGTTGCGCTGAAGCCGGGAAAGCCGCTGTGCCTCGCGGTGTGCGATGGCAAGCCTGTCGTTATCCTGCCGGGGTTTCCCACGTCGGCAATGTTCACGTTTCATGACATGATCGTGCCGGTGTTGCGCCGCCTCGCGGGATTGCCGCCGCGCAACGATGCGCGCGTGATGGCGAAAGTGCCGGTACGCGTTGCATCGGAGCTTGGCCGCACCGAATTCGTCATGGTGTCGCTGGTGGAAGGCGACGATGGATTGATCGCCTATCCGTCGGGCAAGGGCTCCGGCGCGATCACGTCGTTCGCGCAGGCCGACGGATTTCTGAAGATCGATGCACTCGCGGACCAGATGCCGGCAGGAACCGACACCGAGGTGACGCTGCTCACGCCACATGTCGGTGTGCCTGATCTGGTGATCGTCGGCAGCCATTGCACAGGGCTCGATGTTGTCACCGCGCCGCTGGCGCGCGCCGGACTGTCCGTTCGGTCGATCTCGGTGGGAAGCCTCGGTGGACTTGCCGCAGCCCGCCGCGGCGAATGTGATCTCGCGCCGATGCATCTCTTTGACGAGAAGACCGATACTTACAACACGCCGTTCCTTATCCCGGGTCTTGAACTCGTGCCGGGTTATCGGCGTATGCAAGGAATCGTGTTCCGTGCAGGCGACAAGCGTTTCGAGGGTCTGAATGCCGAGGATGCTGTACGTGCGGCGCTGAAAGATTCCTCATGTCTGATGGTCAACCGCAATCGGGGCGCGGGGACGCGCATTCTGATCGACCGTTTGCTCGGAGATGCGAGGCCCGACGGCTACTGGAATCAGCCGCGCTCGCACAATGCGGTCGCGGCTGCCGTGGCGCAGAACCGCGCCGACTGGGGCATGACCATCGCACCGGTCGCGCGTGCGGCTGGACTGGGCTTCATTCCGTTCGCCGAAGAGCACTACGACTTCGCGCTTGTGACTGCGCGAAGACAGCGCCCTGCTGTGCAGGCTTTTCTGGATTCGCTGACGTCATCGGAAACGCGGGCGGCGCTGGAGCATGCTGGCTTCCGTCCGGCATAATCCGGATCAGGCGTCATCGAACGCTGCAAGTTGCTCGGCCTCTGCGACGTCTTCGACGGTGTTGGCGTTGAAGAACGGATCGATCGGCTTGTCCGGCCACGTCACTGTCGCCAGTTTGTAGCGGGCGGTCCAGCGATCGATCTTGCGCATGTCTTCCATCACCAGCGCGTGCCTCAGTTCACCACGCAGCGTGACGCTCCAGAGTCCGATTACCGGATGGGTTTGCTCGCCGGAGGCTGCGACCGCGAGCTGCGCACCTTCCTCGATGCGGGCACGTTGCAATCGTACAACCAGATCGCGCGGCAAAAATGGGCAGTCCGTTGCCGCGCTGAGTACCCATTCAACATCCGGCCTGTGTGCCGCCGCCCAGTCGAGCGCTGTCAGGATGCCGGCGAGTGGGCCCGCAAATCCTTCGACAGTGTCTGCAACGACAGGAAGCCCGAATGCAGCGAACCGCGCAGGATCGCCGTTCGCATTGAGAATGAGTCCGTCGCATTGCGGCGCGAGCCGCGCGATCACACGTTCGAGGATGGTACGGCCGCCGATGGTTTTCATCGGCTTGTCGCCGCCGCCCATGCGACGCGCCAGTCCGCCTGCAAGGAGAACACCGAGTGTCGATGGCCGGTCCTCAGTCATCGTCGCTGCCCTTGCGCCGATGCCGCGCGGATTCCTCGGCGACGAATTCCAGGCTTTGGTCGAAGACGATCCGTTCCTGTCCCGAAAGCGCGATGAATCGCTTGCCCTTGGTCCGGCCGATCAGTGTCAAACCCACTTGCCGTGCAAGTTCGACACCCCACGCCGTGAACCCGGAGCGTGACACCAGAATGGGAATGCCCATTCGCACTGTCTTGATCACCATTTCGGAGGTGAGGCGCCCGGTGGTGTACATGATCTTGTCGGCGACATGGACCTTGTGCCGCCAGGCCCAGCCGGCAATCTTGTCGACTGCATTATGCCGCCCAACGTCTTCCATGTAACAGATCGGTTCGCCTTCCTTGCAGAGCACGCAGCCATGGATGGCGCCGGCTTCAAGATAGAGCGAGGGCGCGGTGTTGATGGCGTGGGTCATTTGATAGAGCCACGACGTCCGTAGCTCTGCCTCGGGCAGGACTGCGCCTTCTATGGCCTCCATCAGATCGCCGAATGCTGTGCCCTGTGCGCAGCCGGAGGTGAGCGTTTTTTTCCTCAGCTTCTCTTCAAAATTGGTGCCGCGCTCGGTGTAGACAACGACGACCTGGAGATCGTCGTCGTAGACCACTTCGGTCACGACATCGTCGAGCTTCAGCATGTTCTGGTTGAGGAGATAGCCGAGTGCGAGATATTCGGGATAGTCGTTTATCGTCATCATGGTGACGATCTCCTGCGAGTTCAGGTAGAGGGTCAGCGGCCGCTCGACGGGTACGCTGATCTCGATGGGAGCGCCAGTCTGGTCGATCCCCATGACGCGCTCGGTGAGGCGCGAATTCTTCGGATCCGGCATCACGCGCGGTGCAGACTCATCTTCTCTTGCAAGGTTCGGTATGGCCTGAATTGTTTCCGTCATGGCTCACTCGATCACGATACGCGGCGCGGGTCTGGCCGCGGTGCCGGTGGTGATGGATGTCCAGAGCTGGCGCGCGATGCCGATATAATGCTTCGCATGAACGCCGTCAGGATCGGTGGCGACGATCGGACGGCCGTCATCGGATGTTTGACGTATAGCCATATCCAGCGGAATTTCGCCGAGAAAGGGGATGCCGCGTTTTTCCGCGTCAAGCCGCGCTCCGCCATGGCCGAAGATCGGCGTGACATGGTTACAGGCCGGGCAGCAGAAGCTCGCCATGTTCTCGATCAGACCCAAGATCGGGATGTTGACCTTCCTGAACATCTCAATACCGCGACGTGCGTCGATCAAAGCGATATCTTGTGGCGTCGAGACGATAACCGCGCCCGCCAGCGGCGTCTGCTGCGCCATCGTAAGTTGTGCGTCGCCGGTGCCTGGCGGCAGATCGACGACGAGAATATCGAGATCATTCCATGCGACCTCGCGAAGCATCTGCGTGACGGCCGAAATCACCATCGGCCCGCGCCAGACCATGGCGTTGTCTTCCTCGACCAGAAATCCGATCGACATTACCTTGACGCCGAAACGCTCCAGCGGTTCAAGCATGCGCGGGCCAAGCATGCGCGGTTTGCCCCGCAGGCCGAACAGCTTCTGCTGTGACGGGCCGTAGATGTCCGCATCGAGAATGCCGACTTTCAGTCCTAGCGCCGCGAACCCGAGTGCGAGATTGCACGAGGTCGTCGATTTGCCGACGCCGCCCTTGCCGGAGGCCACGGCAATGACGTGCTTCACGCCTGGAATGCCCGCGGCCTTCGATGTCGCGGCTGGGTTCGGGGTGGTATGGCTAACTGACAAATTCGATCTCCCGACCGGTTGCGTTCACGGCGCGCCGGTTCATTGCGATCCGAAGGGATCGTTCTTTTTGGTTTCCCGTGCGTGCAGATAATCCTCGGTGGACATCACGGGCGGTCGTTGGGGTGCGGCGTGCGGATCGAAGCTCTCGTTGACGACGGCCTCCACCCGGCAATCCGCGCACATCTTGATGACATCGAGCCGCCGCGCGTTGGCGCCCTCGAACATCCAGTGCTTCTCCTGCAACTTCGATAGCACGCGCTCGATCGAGCTCCTGGTGCCGAACGGCGCGCCGCAAGCGATGCAATGGAAGGGTTCTTCTTCCTTCAGCACGCGCAGCGGTGCATTCCACGCCTGGAAATCGAATCGCGGTTCCAGCGTGATCACATTCTCAGGACAGGTAGCTTCGCAAAGTCCGCACTGAACGCAAAGGCTTTCGGTGAAACGCAGCATAGCCCGGTCGGGATTGTCGGAGAGCGCGTTTGTCGGGCAGGCGGTGACGCAGGCGTGGCAGAGCGTGCAGCCCTCGACATTCAACTGAACGGTGCCGAATGGTGCGCCGGCCGCGAGCGGAACGACATCAACTGGAGAAGGTGCGGCGAGATGCAGTTCCCGGAACATGGTTTCCAGCACGCCGCGTTTGGCGCCGCGCGGAACAAAACTCGCCGGATTCGATGAAGAAACTCCGGGCGGCATGGCCTCGAGCATTGCGCGCAACTGATCGGGATCGTCGGTTTCCAGAACGCGGACGAGGCCTTCGCCGAAGCCAAGCGCAGCGGCGATCATCCCTGACATATCGGCGGTGCGGCGCAGTCCGGCCGTTTCGTGCCGGGGCTGCGCGCGCAACAGGAGGGCGACGCCTGTGCCGCCATAGGCGAAGACCGCTGCGAGGGATTCCGGTCCGAGCTGCGTGACTTCGTTGACGCGAACCGGAAGCACGTTGGCCGGCAGGCCGTCACCGAACCGCGCCAGCGCATCGATCAACGGCTCGCCATGGTCGCCGTCGTGAAAGAGCACCACCGCCTGTTCGCCGCCCGCCTTGCGATAGGTTTGCAGCAACGCGCGCAGGCGGCGCATCAATGCATCGGCGCTCGGCAGCGCATAGGATGCGGCGCCAGTCGGGCAGACCGAAGCGCAAGAGCCGCAGCCGGCGCATACGTTGGGATCGATCGCGACGGCATTTCCATTCGGCGTGATCGCGCCAGTTGGGCACAGATCGAGGCAGCGGGTGCAGCCGGTAATGTTCGAACGCGAATGCGCGCAGAGCGATTCCTCGAAATGAATGAAACGCGGTTTGTCAAAGGTACCGACGAGGTTGCCGGCGTCCGCAATCGCCCTCTCGACAGCGGCGCGGTCGCGCGGGTCGGCACGCAGATAACCGGGCCGCAATTCATGCGCCGGAAACAGCGGCAGGCCGCCGCTGAGATCGAGAATCAGGTCACAGGTCGACATTGCGCCATCGCGCGAAGCGCCGAACACGAGCTTGCTCCGCGAGGAGGGCGCCGGCAAAGCGTAGTCGTCGATGGCGAGCTCAAAATTTCCGAGATATCCGCGCGCATTGCGGACCGTACCTTTCAGCACGGGAAATTCGTTGACCGCACGCGGCGTGATATCGCCGGGTTTAGTGAGAATGACGGTAATGTCGAGGCGCTCGGTGAGGCGCCTGGCCGCGTCGATGGCAACGTCGTCATGGCCATAGATCAGCGCGACGCCGCCGCTTTCCAGCGTGACCATCGAAATCGGAGGCATTTCTTCCGAGGCTGCGGCAATCAGCGCCGCGGCTTTCGGGCCAGCCGCCGCTGCATCCTTCGACCATCCGCCGGTTTCGCGAATGTTGACGAAGGTGAGGGGGACGTCGGGAAATTCCTCGGCGACCTCCTTGAAGAGCGGTGCTTCCTGCGTACACGCTACCGTGATCGCTTCGCCTTCCGCGAGCGCCACCTTGAACTGGGCGAGGTCCAGACCGCAGAGCTGGTTGGCCTGTGTCATGTGCGCCGCACACCCGCGCCCGATTGCCTGCGCATCGAGTGGCATGGTCTTTTCGCAACTGCAAACCAGAAGGCGGGGCTTTGCGCTGTTCATGATCTGCAACCTTGACCCTTGGCGTCTGCTCAGAGTGGCTATTTCAACCATATGGTGCCGCGGTAACGGCTCGCGCAAGCACCCCGCCGCCTTGACCGGGATAGCATAGACTGCCCAAATACAAAGAGCTTAGGGAAATTTTCTACGATGATGGTTTCGCGCGCGCCGCAAGCGGAACAACCGCTCGATCTGCCTCCGGGCTATACGCTCGTATCGCTTCGCGAGTATGGCGATGCGTTTGCGCACGGTTGCAACATCGCCGCCGAAGCTGGCGCAGGAACACTGGTCTGGGTCCGGCGCTACGATCTGGTTGAGTTCGCCGTCGTGCTTGAGCCGGACGAGTCGCTGGCGTCGGCGCGCCGGGCGTTCTTTGCCGGGATGAATGCGATAGGGGACGCTATTGCGGTGCATTGCCCGCCGGAGCGGGAGGTGCAGTTCACCTGGCCGGATACGATTCTGTTCGACGGCGGCGTGCTGGGTGGCGGGCGGCTTGGCTGGCCAAAGACCTGTCGCGAGGATGAAGTTCCGGACTGGCTGGTGTTTGGCGTCATCCTGCGCGCCGCAGACATGGCACATGTCGAGGAAACCGTTGCGGCGGGCGGCGTTGCCCTGCTCAACGAAGGGTTCGAGATGGTCGAGACCGAGGCGATCATCGGAAGTTTCGCCCGCCATCTCATGGCGGCGTTCGATCGGTGGAACGAGCGAGGTTTCGAGCCGATTGCGCGCGATTATCTGGAGCGGCTTACAAAGCAGGCGGCCGGCCAGCGGCGCGGGATTGACGTCAACGGCGATCTGCTCGTCAGTGCGGCGAAGGGGCCACCGGAGCGCCACAACCTGCTCGACGGGCTGGCCAGGGTCGCATGGTATGATCCAGAATACCGCGCCCCGAAACTTGGGTGAGGCGGACATGCTGAAACTGCCGCGCACCATCAGGCTCGATCCCTCGGACACATTTGTGTTCGATCATGCAGCTGAGCCCGGCGAATGGGCGGTATCCGGCGCGTTCGTGTTCTGCGACAGCGATCCGGTGACCCTCGGCCAGAAACAGCGGGTCGCTCTGAGATCTGGTTTTCTCGGAATCGAGAGTCTCGGCTGGTCTACGCTTGCGGTCGTGACCGAGGCATCCGAGGGCGAGCGGCTCGCTATGATCGAACGGCTGGCAACGCAACTATTGGCGAAGTTTGGCGCGCCGAATATTGAGGCCGCGCGCGCTGCTGCTGAGGAGGAAGTCGCATTCGCAGCTTCGCTGTGTGATCACCCGCCACAAACATTGCTGGCGGTCGCCAGAAGCGTCGAGAACGGAGAAATTCGCGAACGTTTCCGGACGTTGAAGCCGCGCGCGGCCGAACCGGGCGGGGATCGATTGCACACCCATGCGCGCGCCTTTACCTTTCATGAGGTCGAAGGCGACGAACCGGCCGAGGAAGTCGATCTTCTTGGGCTTACAAAGACGGATCGGACATGAGAGAATTCTGGGTTGCTTCAGGCCATCATCTGACGCGCCGAGCCGATCATGGCGGGCTGATCGCGACGCCGGAACTGATCATGGCGTACCTGGCGCGGCCGGAACTGATGCCGCCCGACGATGCCTGCGACGCCGAGCGGGATCTGCATGCGAGCCTGCTGGCGGACCCGCTTCGTCCGGTATCCCAGACCGACATTGCCGCGCTCGCCGACGCTGACGCGCGCGAGAACTGGACGTTCATGACGGCGTTTCGCGATCGGCTGATGGCGGCGCCTTCGCTTGAGGCCGTGTATGTGGCGCTGGCACGCAAAGGCGCCGGCGATTTGCCGCCGATCTTTCTCTCGCAACTGTGTCATCTGATCCTGCGCAACGCGCTTGAAGGTTGCGACGATCCGTATGTGTTGCGCGCGGCCGAATTGTTCTATCGGAGCCAGAAAGCCACGATTCACGATGGCGCGCTGTTGCTTGCCGACGCCGAAATCGTTGAGGCCCAGCATCATGCACAGCATGATCTTCATACCTCTCCGCTGACCGCCATGCTCCAACCGCAGGCCTTTGGCGAGATGGATGTTATGGATGATGAGAATGCCTGGACCTATTGGTCTCGATCCGACGCGCACGCGATGGTTATGAATTTTGGCGGCAATCCGAAAGCGCGCGATGCGCTCTGCCGGGTGATAGAACGATGGATATCCCATCTTCTGGGTATTGCTGTGAAAGTGGAATCTGTCGGGTCTATCGAGGACCGCGACTGGCGGTGGTTCGTCGGGCTCGACAGCGAAGGAACCCGGATCGGAAATGCGCTCTGGAATGGAGATACGCCCGGCGCAGATGCCGCCGAACGGATCGTTGCGCTGATGCGCATGACGTTCGAAGATGCGCGTTTCGTGGATGAACGCGTCGGCAACAAGCCCGTCTATCTCATTCTGGCGATGGGCGCGGACAAGGTGGTGCGCCTGAAGCCGCAGAATCTTATCGCGGGCTTGCCGCTTACGTCAGCGGCGAATGTTGCCTGACTAACCAGTAACGGGAGGTCCAGATATGACCGAAGCGTCCCGTGAAGTCGGCGTAGTGCTCCGCCGTCGCACCATCGACAATCCTTGGATCGACCACATGTGGTCGCCCGTCTCGATTCTCGAGACGGTGCCTGCCACCGCGCCCTGGACGGTCTTGTCGCAAGAAGCCGATACGACACTGTATTATGCTGGCGCCGCATTCATCGATCTGTTCAGTGCTGACACGGCCAGCTACCGCGACAATCTTGTCGAGGGGGCGCCGCAAATATGGGTCGCGCTGCGGCACCAGGACGGTGGACCTGAACTCGAACTGACCAAGGTCACCGCCGATCCGACCGAGGGTGAGGCGATGTTCGAAAGCGGCACCGATGTTATCGGTACTGTACCGATGCCACCGGAGATTGCGACATGGATCGCGGCCTTTGTCGATGAATTCCACGTTGAGCAGGTGTTCCACAAGCGCAAACGCGATCAGGCAAATGTCGACCGCAGGCGCGGCAGCGATCCATCCGGCGGGCGGAAGGACAGCGCATGAGTCAAGACGAGAAAGATAACGAGAAGAGTTTTCTCTCACGATGGTCGCGGCGCAAGCAGGATGCGAAGCAGTCAGAGGTCGGCGGTACGGCTGAAGGATCGGCCGAAGACGCCGAAGTTTCTCCCGCGCCAGTTGTTGAAGGTGATGCCGACGAACAGTTCGATCTCTCAAGCCTGCCGAAACTGGAAGAGATCACGGAAACCACCGACATAACCGGATTCCTGCGCAAGGGTGTGCCCGAAAGTTTGCGGAATGCCGCCTTGCGGAAGTCCTGGGCACTGGACCCTGCGGTTCGCAACTACGTCAACCCGGCGCTGGACTATGCATATGACTGGAACACGCCGGGCGGTGTGCCGGGAAACAGCGAGATCGCGGCCGGCACTGATATCGCGAAAATGGTTTTGCAGATTATAGGCGGCGAATCGTCCAGTACTCCGCGAGCGTCGGATGCCCTGCCGCATAGTGACGCAGCCGCCGCCGCGAGCGACGATTCCGGTATTGATGCGCCGCAAAATTCGGAAGCAGATCTGCCGCTCCAGCAGGTCAGATTGTCCGACGTGTCCACGATCACAACGTCCGTTGCCACTGATTTCAAGCAAACAGAGCAGGCTCGGATCGAAAGCGGACAAGCCGTCGACGAAAACAAATCTAGTGCGTCGCAACATCAGGTGCGGCGACATGGTTCTGCAAAACCAAGGATTTAGACAAAAGTTTTTGAGGCATAGGACGAACCTATGGTACTAATTGGAACTAGAATAATTCTAGCTAATCAGATGCCTGATTTGAAGGCACGGGTGGGGGAACTCGGTTCGTACCATGCGGGACTCAGGATTAGAGCAGGCAATCAAGGCAGCAGGCGGCGTCGCCTCCCTGGCGAGAGCCATTGGAATTGCACAGCCTTCGGTTTCGGCATGGTCGCGTATTCCGGCTGAGAGAGTTCTCGCCGTTGAGTCTTTGACACAGGTCCCCCGTTTCGTTCTCCGCCCCGACCTCTATGGATCAGCCGGGGATCATATGGCAGCGAAATCAGACATCGACGAAATCGACCAGCTTCGCGCTGTGGAGTATGGCTTGCTGTCGTTGCTGCTGGGCAAGGCGCCGACCGCGGACACGTTGTCCAAGGTCGCGATGCTCAAAGGCGACGCGTCCGATCTCGGCATGGCGCATATCGAACTCGCAGCAGCGGCGACGGAGTTTGACGAGCGCGAGATCGCCAAGGAATTTTTCGATCTGTTCATCGGACTGGGGCGAGGGGAGCTGCTGCCCTATGCCTCGTATTATCTCACAGGCTTCCTGCACGAGCGGCCGCTCGCACGCGTCCGTGAAGATTTCGATGTCCTGGGAATCGAGCGCGCTGGATCGGCGCGTGAGCCGGAAGATCACATCGCAATTCTGCTTGAGGTCATGGCCGGTCTTGCGCGCGGCGATTTCGGCACTGACTTCGCGGAGCAGGCACGGTTCTTCGATCGGCATCTGAAGCCATGGGCTGCGCGGATGTTTGCCGATCTCGAAATTTCGCAATCCGTTAAGTTCTATCGCGCAGTCGGGCGCGTCGGCCGCATCTTCATGGAATTGGAAGCAGAGGCTTTCACGTTGTCTGAGTGACGTGAAAACCGAATTGAAAAAATTGACTGGAAGGAGACCGCGATGAGCAAGCCGTCCAACAGCAAGGCATCTCCAGACAAGCCGCAGGATGCGAAGGGCTTGGATCGTCGCCGGTTCTTCATGGTGGGCGGATCGGCTGTCGCTGCCGCCGCTACTGCTGTTCCGCTGGCAACCGAGGCGGAAGCTGACGAGTCGCAGGCCGAGCGCGTCAAGGCTCGCTACAAAGCGGATTCGCCGGACGTCAGAAACTACTATCGCGTCAACCGTTATTGATGGAAGCACGCACATGTTGATCAAGAGAAAAGAAGGAACCGCCGGCCGCGCGCGCTTGCAGGGCGTTGCCGCGGGCCTCGCATCCGGCGTTCTCGATCGCCGAGCTTTCCTGCGCCGCTCAGGCCTCGTCGCGGGTGCTGGCGCGGCTATTGGATTGATGCCGCTCGGATCGGTGCGCAAGGCGCAGGCCGGGCCGAAGATCGTCGGTGCGCCGACGGAAATCAAAAAGAACGTCTGCACACATTGTTCGGTCGGATGCACGGTTATCGCCGAAGTGCAGAACGGCGTTTGGGTCGGTCAGGAGCCGGCTTGGGACAGTCCGATCAATCGTGGATCGCATTGCGCCAAGGGCGCGTCGGTGCGCGAGCTGGTCCACGGCGACCGCCGGCTGAAGTATCCGATGAAACTGGTCAACGGCGAATGGCAGAAGATCGAGTGGGATCAGGCCATCAACGAGATCGGCGACAAGATGCTCGAGATTCGCGCCAAATCCGGCGCTGACTCGGTTTATCTGCTCGGTTCGGCGAAGTTCTCCAATGAAGGCGGTTATCTGTACCGCAAGTTCGCGGCGTTCTGGGGTACCAATTCGATCGACCACCAGGCGCGCATTTGTCACTCGACCACGGTTGCGGGTGTTGCAAACACCTGGGGCTACGGCGCAATGACAAACTCTTACAACGATATTCGCAACTCGAAGACCATCGTCTTCATGGGATCGAATGCCGCTGAAGCGCATCCTGTTTCACTTCAGCACATTTTGACAGGAAAGGAGATCAACCGCGCCAACGTCTTCGTACTCGATCCGCGCTTCACGCGCACAGCCGCGCACGCGACCGAGTATGTGAGATTCCGCGGCGGTACCGACATCGCGGTGATCTGGGGCATGCTGCATCACATCTTCAATAACGGCTGGGAAGACAAGCAGTTCATCGCCCAGCGCGTTTACGGCATGGACCAGATCCGCGCGGAAGTTGCGAAATGGACGCCTGAGGAAGTCGAGCGTGTCACCGGCATTCCCGGCGAGCAGCTGAAGAAGGTCGCTGAAACATTTGCCAAACAGAAGCCATCCACGTTCATCTGGTGTATGGGCGGCACGCAGCACACGGTCGGCACCGCCAATGTTCGCGCCTATTGCAATCTTTTGCTCGCGACCGGCAATGTCGGAGTATTTGGAGGAGGAGCCAACATCTTCCGTGGCCACTGCAACGTGCAGGGCGCGACGGATATCGGCCTCGATATCACTTCGCTGCCGCTTTACTACGGCCTGGTCGAGGGCGCGTGGAAGCACTGGAGCCGTGTCTGGGAGGTCGATTACAACTACCTCCAATCGCGCTTTGACGAAGTGCCGGCGAAAGCCGGGCGTCCCGCCCGCACCCGCAAGCAGAATATGGAGCTGCCGGGCATTCCGTGGACTCGCTGGTTCGATGCCACTCTTGCCAATCCCGACGACGTCGATCAGCGCGACAGCGTGAAGGGCGTGGTCATCATGGGTCACGGCGGGAATACCATCCCGCGTATGACGGAAATGGTGAAGGGGCTTGAGAAGCTCGAACTGCTGGTGGTCGCCGATCCGCATCCCACGACTTTTGCCGCGATTTCCAACCGCAAGAACGGTACCTATTTGCTGCCGGCTTGTACCCAGTTCGAGACATCTGGTTCGCGCACGGCGTCCAACCGTTCCCTTCAGTGGGGCGAGCAGATCGTCAAGCCGATCTTCGAGTCGAAGGATGATTACGAGATTATCTATCGGCTTTCGAAGAAGCTTGGCTTCGCCGATCTGATGTTCAAAAACATCAAGGTGGAGAACAATCGTCCGGTCCCTGAGGACCTTCTGCGCGAAATCAATCGCGGCGGTTTCTCGACCGGCTATTCCGGCCAGTCGCCCGAGCGGCTGAAGGCGCACATGAGGAATCAGGGCAAGTTCGACCTGGTAACATTGCGCGCCAAGGCGGATGAGCCTGAAGTCGGAGGGGATTACTACGGTTTGCCGTGGCCGTGCTGGGGCACGCCGCAGATCAAGCATCCTGGCACTCATACGCTTTACAACACCAACCTTCATGCCAAGGATGGCGGCGGCACGTTCCGTGCGCGCTTTGGTGTGGTGTACGAAGAGAAACAGGCCGACGGTTCGGTGAAGAGCGTCAACCTTCTCGCAGAAGGTTCCTACAGCAAGGGCTCGGAGCTGACTGATGGTTACCCGGAGTTTACCTACGGCGTATTGAAGAAGCTCGGCTGGGACAAGGATCTCACCGAGGCTGAACTCGCCACCATCAACAAGATCGGCGGCAACAATCCGGACGGTGTGGGCTGGGCGGTCGATCTGTCCGGCGGCATCATTCGCGTCACGCTGGAGCATGGCGTGATGGCTTACGGCAACGGCAAGGCTCGCGCAGTGGCGTGGAATTTGCCGGACCCGGTGCCGGTCCATCGCGAACCCATCTACACGGCGCGGCCTGAGCTGGTCGCGAAGTATCCGACGCGGCCTGACGGACGTCAGTTCCGTATGGCCAACCTCGGCTTCTCGATTCAGAAAGCGGCGGTGGACAAGGGACTTGCCAAGCAATTCCCGATCATCCTCACCTCCGGACGTCTCGTGGAATACGAAGGTGGCGGCGAGGAAACGAGATCCAACCGCTGGCTTGCTGAATTGCAGCAGGACATGTTCGTCGAAGTCAACACATCCGATGCCGCCGAGCGCGGCATCAAGGACGGCGGATGGGTCTGGGTGTTCGGTCCGGAAAACGGCTCGAAGGCGCGCGTCAAGGCGCTCGTCACCGATCGTGTCGGCAAGGGCGTCGCGTTTATGCCCTTCCACTTCTCCGGCTGGTTCCAGGGCGTGGATCAGCGCGACAAGTATCCCAAGGGAGCTGATCCGATTGTACTCGGCGAAAGCGCAAACACGATCACGTCCTACGGCTACGACCCGGTCACTGGTATGCACGAGGGCAAAGTGACCCTGTGCCAGATCCAAACGGCGTGAGAGGAGAATAGAAGATGGCTCGCGTCAAATTCCTTTGTGATGCCGACCGTTGCATCGAGTGCAACGCCTGCGTGACCGCCTGCAAGAACGAGCATGAAGTGCCTTGGGGCATCAACCGTCGCCGTGTCGTCACCATCAACGACGGCAAGCCCGGCGAGCGCTCCGTGTCCATGGCTTGCATGCATTGCACCGACGCGCCTTGCGCGGCGGTCTGCCCGGTGTCGTGCTTCTACACGACGGCAGACGGTGTGGTGCTTCACTCGAAGGACCTCTGCATCGGTTGCGGGTATTGCTTCTACGCGTGTCCGTTCGGCGCGCCTCAGTATCCGAAGGTCGGGAACTTCGGCTCGCGCGGTAAAATGGACAAATGCACTTACTGTGCGGGCGGTCCGGAAGCTGACAACTCGCCGGCCGAGTATGCCAAATACGGCGCCAACCGGCTTGCCCAAGGCAAGCTGCCGATCTGCGCTGAGATGTGCTCGACCAAATCGCTGCTCGCCGGCGATGGCGCCATCATTGCCGAGATCTACAAGGAGCGCGTGATGAAGCGCGGCTACGGATCGGGCATGTGGGGCTGGAAGACAGCCTACAGCGATTCTCCGACAGGCTAGGCGGCGTTGCTGAAGGCCTTTCAGCGGCCCTCAGCAGCGTTCGAAGTTGCTCTTGATTGAAAACTGGAAGGTCGTGCCGATGTCGATCTCGCTCTCAACCCTCAAGGCCATATGTACCGCCGTCGCGCTGCTGTTTGTGCTGGCGCAGCCAGCCGCCGCACAACTGTCCTTCAAGCCCACCGCCGATGCTGTGCATGAAGACCAGCTTCTCAAGGCGCTGAAGGAAGGCGACAAGATCACGGGGCGGATCACCATTCCCGATCCCATGGCGTCGAGCTTGATTCAACCAGCCGGAAAGGACTGGCGCGATTTCCAGCGCCACAAGCTTCCGATCATTGGCGGCGTCGCCATCATTGGCATGCTTGCGTTGCTCATCGTCTTTCTCATGGTCCGCGGCCGCATTCGTGTGGAGCGCGGCTTTTCCGGTATCAAGATTCTTCGCTTTGCGAGCTTCGAGCGATTTACACATTGGCTAACGGCGAGTTGCTTTATCATTCTGGCGTTGTCGGGTCTGAATATTAGCTTCGGCCGCGTGCTGATCCTTCCTGTATTCGGTGCGGAAGCATTTTCCACGCTGACTGCGTGGGGCAAGGTCGCGCACAACTATCTCGCATTTCCGTTCATGTTTGGCCTCGTGATTATGTTCCTGATCTGGGTCAAGGATAACATTCCCGGAAAGCTTGATCTCATGTGGATCGGGAAGGGCGGGGGTCTCCTCAAGAGCGGCGAACACCCGCCGGCCAAGCGCTTCAATGCTGGCCAGAAGGGCATGTTCTGGATCGTGATTATCGGCGGCGCGCTGATGTCACTGTCGGGCTGGTTCCTGCTGTTCCCCTACATCCCGGCGAACGTCACTACGCTGCAGTTCTGGACCGTGATCCACGCTGTGATTGCGATGCTGTTTATCGCAGCGATGCTTGCGCATATCTACATCGGTACGGTCGGGATGGAAGGCGCGTTCGACGCCATGGGCACCGGCGAGGTGGACCTCAACTGGGCCAAAGAGCATCACTCGCTCTGGGTCGAAGAGGAGCAGACCAGGGGCCGGGCCCCCGACACTGGCGACCCGCGGGCCATGCCGGCCGAATAATTCCATCTATCGATAAAGCGCATACCTATATAAAGGACTGTCCGGCGCGGCTGGGCGGTCCTTTTTAAGTTTCGGAGCAGGGTATGAAGGTGATTGGTCTTTCGGGGTGGAGCGGCGCAGGTAAAACGACCCTGCTGACCCGCTTGATTCCACACCTTATCTCTGAGGGCTTGCGTGTCTCGACGGTGAAACATGCCCACAGCAATTTTGACGTCGATATTCCCGGTAAAGACTCTTGGCAGCACCGGCAGGCAGGAGCGACCGAAGTGCTGATTTCCTCGGGGCGGCGCTGGGCATTGATGCACGAGCTGCGGGGCGCGCCGGAACCGCCTTTGGCCGAGTTGCTGGCAAAGATGTCACGCGTGGATTTGCTGATCGTCGAAGGCTTCAAGGCTGACCGGCACCCCAAGATCGAAGTGCATCGCGCCGCGAATGGCAAGCCGCTGATGTTTCCCGAAGACCCGACCATCGTCGGCATCGCGGCCGATATCGCGGTGAATACGGTTCTGCCGTCCGCGCTTCTCGATGACATTCCGGCTATCTCACGCATCATACGGGCGGCCGCTGTGCGGATCGAGGACGTGCTTGCCCACGAGGCCGCGGGAGCCTGATCGTCGATGGCACAACTCTCGGACGATTGCTTCGCGTTTGGCGGCCCGATGATGTCGGTCGATGAGGCTGTCTCGATGATCGCAAGCCGCGTCAAGGCTGTAACGGATGTGGAATGGGTCGATCTGACTGAAGCAGACGACCGAATTCTCAGCGCCGACATCAGAGCGCCGCTGGCGCTGCCGCCGTTCACCAATTCCGCCGTTGATGGATATGCCGTGCGCAGCGCCGATTTGCCGCGCGACAAGGAGAAATCGTTTCCGGTGTCCGGCCGCATCCAGGCGGGATCATTAGCTCCAGGCGCAATCGCAGCGGGCGAAGCAATCCGCATTTTCACCGGCGCGCCGATGCCTGCGGGCGCTGATACTGTGTTCATGCAAGAAGATGTGCGCTTGGACGGGGCGGGCAAAGTGATACTGCCGCCGGGTCTCAAGGCCGGGGCAAACGTGCGCCCGGTGGGCGAGGATATTGCCGAAGGTCATGCGGCGTTGCCGGCCGGTCGCCGGTTGCGGCCGCAAGATATTGCCCTCATCGCCGCATTTGGATTGACGCGCATCGAGGTCCGGCGGCGGCTGCGGATCGCCGTGTTCTCGACCGGCAACGAAGTGGTCTCGCCCGGAGCGCCGCGCGCGGCCGCGCAACTGTTCGATTCCAACCGCTTCATGCTGACGGTGTTGCTGAAGCGGCTCGGTTGCGAGGTCAGTGATCTCGGCATTTTGCGCGACGATCGCGTCTCCCTTGCGGCGGCGTTGAAAGACGCCTCAACGCGTCACGACCTGATCCTCACATCGGGGGGCGTGTCCACCGGGGAGGAAGATCACGTCAAGGCCGCCGTCGAGAGCGGCGGTACGCTGGTGCTGTGGCGGATGGCGATCAAACCGGGGCGTCCGGTGGCGATGGGAGTCATCGGCGGCACACCGTTTATCGGATTGCCGGGGAATCCGGTGGCGAGCTTTGTGACTTTTATCTACATCGTTCGTCCGACGGTTCTTGCACTTGCTGGTACTGCACAGAAGAATCCTGTGCCGATACCCGTGCGCTCCGCTTTTGCCTACGCCAAGAAAATCGGACGCCGCGAGTATGTCCGGGTCAACCTGCGTAAAGCTGCTGACGGTGTTCTGGAGGCGGTGAAATTTCCGCGTGAAGGCGCGGGCCTTCTGTCCTCGCTGGTAGATACTAATGGTCTCGTTCAGCTCGGCGAAGAGGTCACGTCAATAAAGCCCGGCCAGATGGTCGGCTTTCTGGATTACGCGAGTCTGTATTAAGCGATCAGCTTGGCCCAATCAGATTGTGGCCGGGATCACCGACGCGGGCTCCGCTGGTCGTGAACGCGACATAGCCGGGCTCCTGAAACTTGTTGAGGAGCATCGATACCGCGGCGGCGGAGAGTCCTGCGAAAACCAATGCGACGATAAAGATTTTCATGACGTTTCCCCAGCAAATCATTTGTTCCAACTATATTTTGTGCTCCGGAACCGGGCAAAAGCAAGCTGCCTGTTGTCGCGCTTTCGCCGCACGTCGGGTTCAAGGAAATGTGCCATAGAAACTCGCCGAAAATGATGCACTGCAAGAGGCAACGGTCGTCATCGTTGACGTGCGATTGAGCCTCCGCCATTGAGAAGCATGACCATGACCAAGCTCGATCTGACAGGGCTCAAATGCCCGCTGCCGGTGTTAAAGACGCGGAAGGCGCTAAGGGCCCTGACCGCAGGCGACCGGCTGGAGGTGCATTGTACTGATCCGCTCTCTGTCATCGATATTCCCAACCTGATCCGGGAAACCGGCGATCGCGTTGAGATCATTGAACGCGCCGAAAAGCGCATCGTGTTCATGATCGAAAAGACGGATGGGGCAGTGGCTTGAGCGGCACCACTACCGCCTGGCCGGTGGAAATCCGGCTTGCCAAGGACAAGCGCTCGCTGAGCATTGCGTTCGACGATGGCAAAACCTTCAGCCTGCCTGCCGAACTGCTCCGTGTGACCAGTCCATCCGCGGAAGTGCAGGGCCATTCCGAGGCGGAGCGGAAAACTGTCGGCGGCAAGCGCAACGTTGCCATTCTTTCCGTCGATCCCGTCGGAAACTATGCGGTGCGAATCGGTTTTGACGACATGCACAACACCGGAATCTACTCCTGGGCCTTTCTGCACGATCTCGGGGCCAACGCTGACCAGCGCCTCCAAAGCTATCTCGACGATCTCGCCGCCAAAGGCCTGAATCGCGACAAACCCGGCGTCCGTTAGCCTCGGTAGCGTTCGCGAGGCTGGTCTCGGAGGGTACTCTTGGGCCGATCTTTCACTGGAACTCCGCTTCATATTGCAACGAGCCGCCGCAATCGGCTGTCTTGGTATAAGCGATTGGAATAATTCTTGGCATACTGAATGCCAGAAGCTATCGTTCGGGCTCGAAACACCAAAAATGAGATACTCGAATGAGCCATAGCGCCCAAAAAGTTCAGCCATTCGATCATCCTGGCGAGGGCAGGCGGCGGGCCAAGGCGACCCCGAAGGGCCGGCAGATCGATCCGGCGGCCGCGCATGAGATCGAGCTTCTGCTCGGCGACCGCCCGCGGCGGCGCGATTTGTTGATCGAACACCTCCATCTCATTCAGGACAAGTACCATCAGATTTCCGCAGCGCATCTTGCGGCTCTCGCGGATGAGATGAAGCTGGCCTTCGCCGAAGTGTTTGAGACCGCGACCTTCTACGCGCATTTCGACGTGGTCAAAGAAGGCCAGCCCGATCTTCCGCCGCTGACGATCCGGGTTTGCGATTCTCTCACATGCGCGATGATGGGCGCGGAGATGCTGCTGAGCGAGTTGAAGAACAGCGTCGGGCCCGGCGTGCGCGTCGTGCGTGCGCCGTGCGTCGGCCGCTGCG
This sequence comes from Afipia sp. MLSD5-FHT05B12, assembly GCF_058793355.1. Taxonomy (NCBI): domain Bacteria; kingdom Pseudomonadati; phylum Pseudomonadota; class Alphaproteobacteria; order Hyphomicrobiales; family Nitrobacteraceae; genus Afipia; species Afipia sp. MLSD5-FHT05B12. Next base: position 62,588 of record NZ_JBXAFS010000005.1, on the reverse strand, counting down.
ACACCGCGCCGGCCGCGGAAGTGGGACATCATTTCGTCGACCACGCGAGCGTCGAGAGCGTACTGGCCGCAGCGAAAAGCGGCGACACCCATGCGCATCTGCCGAAGTACGTCGATTACGACGCTTATGTCGCCAAGGGTGGCTACGCGCTGCTCACAAAGTTGCGCTCCGGCGCGATGACGAAAGAAGATTTGCTGAAGGCGCTGGATGACGCCTCGCTGCGCGGACTTGGCGGAGCGGGCTTTCCGACCGGGCGAAAATGGCGCGCGGTGCTGGGCGAGCCGGGGCCGCGCCTGATGGCGATCAACGGCGACGAAGGCGAACCGGGGACATTCAAGGATCGCTACTATCTCGAAACCGATCCGCATCGCTTTATCGAAGGCATGCTGATCGGCGCGCATGTCGTCGAAGCGCCTGATGTCTACATCTATCTGCGCGACGAGTATCCGGCGTCACGTGAGATCGTCGAACGCGAAATCGGGAAGTTGCCGCCGGGCGGCCCAAAGCTGCATCTGCGCCGCGGCGCCGGCGCGTACATCTGCGGCGAAGAATCCGCGCTGCTCGAGAGCATCGAAGGCAAGCGCGGGTTGCCGCGCCACAAACCTCCGTATCCATTCCAGGTCGGCCTGTTCGGCCTGCCCACCTTGATCAACAATATCGAGACGCTGTGGTGGGTGCGGGACGTCGTGGAGAAGGGTGCGGACTGGTGGAAGTCGCAGGGCCGTAACGAACGTCAGGGCCTGCGCAGCTATTCCGTCTCGGGCCGCGTGAAGAATCCCGGCATGAAGCTCGCGCCGGCGGGCGTGACGGTGCGTGAACTGATCGATGAGTTTTGCGGCGGCATGGCCGACGGCCATACATTCCATGCCTATCTGCCGGGCGGTGCGTCGGGCGGCATTCTGCCGGCGTCCATGGATAACATTCCGCTGGATTTCGGCACGTTGGAAAAATACGGCTGCTTCATCGGCTCCGCAGCGGTGGTCATCCTGTCCGACAAGGACGAGGTGAAGGACGCAGCGCTGAACCTGATGCGCTTTTTCGAGGATGAGAGTTGCGGGCAATGCACGCCGTGCCGCGTCGGCACACAAAAGGCCGCGGCGCTGATGGAACAGCGCGTCTGGAACCGTGACCTGCTCGATGAATTGAGCCAGGCGATGCGCGATGCATCGATTTGCGGTCTGGGGCAGGCGGCCTCTAATCCGCTGACCACGGTCATCAAGTATTTTCCCGAGGAATTCGCGCCCAAGGAAGCCGCAGAATGACCAAGATTCAATTCGAACTCGACGGGAAAATGGTCGAGGCGCAGCCGGGCGAGTCGATCTGGCAGGTGGCCAAACGCGAAGGCACCGAAATTCCGCATCTGTGTTATTCGCCGGAGCCGGACTACCGCGCCGACGGCAATTGCCGCGCCTGCATGGTGGAGATCGAGGGCGAACGCGTGCTGGCGGCCTCCTGCAAGCGCATGCCCAACGTCGGCATGAAGGTGAAGTCCGCGAGCGCGCGCGCTGTCTCCGCCCGCAAGATGGTGATGGAGCTTCTGGTCGCCGACCAGCCGGCGCGCGAAACATCGCACGATCCCGATTCCAAATTCTGGAATTGGGCCGACAAGGTCGAGGTCACAGAAAGCCGCTTCCCTGCCGCGGAACGCTGGTCGAGCGATACCAGCCATCCGGCGATGAGCGTCAATCTGGATGCCTGCATACAATGCGGACTTTGCGTGCGCGCCTGCCGCGAGGTTCAGGTCAACGACGTGATCGGCATGGCTTACCGCAATCATGATGCCAAGATTGTGTTCGACTTCGACGATCCAATGGGCGAGTCCACCTGCGTTGCATGCGGCGAATGCGTCCAAGCTTGCCCAACCGGGGCGCTGATGCCCTCGGCATATCTCGACGCCAGCCAGACCCGCACGGTTTATCCGGACAAGAGAGTCGATTCTCTTTGTCCGTTCTGCGGTGTCGGTTGTCAGGTCACGTATGAAGTCAAGGACGAGAGGATTGTCTATGCCGAGGGGCGAGATGGTCCGGCCAATCACAATCGCCTCTGCGTCAAGGGCCGCTTCGGCTTCGACTACATTCATCATCCGCATCGCATCACCAAGCCGCTGGTGCGGCTACCGAACGCCAGGAAGGATGCCGGTGATCAAGTCGATCCGGCCAATCCGTTCACGCATTTCCGTGAGGCGTCATGGGAAGAGGCGCTCGATATCGCAGCAAAAGGTCTGGTCAAGATTCGTGATACCAAGGGCGTCAAGGCGCTGGCCGGCTTTGGATCGGCTAAGGGCTCAAACGAGGAAGCCTATCTATTCCAGAAGCTGGTGCGCACTGGCTTCGGTTCGAACAACGTCGATCATTGTACGCGGCTGTGCCACGCCTCGTCGGTTGCAGCCCTGATGGAAGGTTTGAATTCGGGCGCGGTGTCGGCGCCGTTTGCGGCAGCGGCGGATGCCGAAGTCATCATCGTGATCGGCGCCAATCCGACGGTCAATCATCCAGTCGCAGCGACCTTCATCAAGAATGCGGTGAAGAAGGGCGCCAAGCTGATCGTGATGGATCCGCGCCGGCAAACGCTGTCGCGCCATGCCACGAAACATCTGCAGTTCAAGCCCGGCAGCGATGTCGCGATGCTTAACGCGATGCTGCACACCATCATCACCGAAGGGTTGACCGACGACCAGTATATCGCTGGTTACACCGAGGGATTCGACGATCTCAAGGAGAAGATCAAGGAATTCCCACCGGAGAAGATGGAGCCGATCTGCGGGATACCCGCCGAGACGCTGCGCGAGGTTGCGCGGATGTATGCGACGGCAAAATCGTCGCTCATCTTCTGGGGCATGGGCATCAGCCAGCACATTCATGGCACCGACAATGCGCGCTGCCTGATCGCGCTGGCGCTGACGACGGGACAGGTCGGACGTCCAGGTACTGGCCTGCATCCGCTCCGCGGGCAGAACAATGTGCAGGGCGCCTCGGACGCAGGTCTGATCCCGATGTTCCTGCCGGACTATCAGCCGGTCGGGCGCACTGATCTGCGCGACCCGTTCGAGCATCTGTGGCGGCACGAGATCGATCCGGTGCGTGGGCTGACCGTTGTCGAAATCATGGATGCGATCCACGCCGGTGACATTACCGGCATGTATATCGAGGGTGAGAATCCCGCGATGTCGGATCCGGATTTGCAGCATGCGCGTCAGGCGCTGGCCATGCTCGATCATCTGGTGGTCCAGGACCTGTTTGTCACCGAGACCGCGTTCCATGCCGACGTGATCTTGCCGGCGTCGGCGTTTGCCGAGAAGGTAGGCTCGTTCACCAATACGGATCGCCGCGTGCAGATCGCGCGACAGGTGGTCAAGCCGCCCGGTGACGCGCGTCAGGATTTGTGGATCATTCAGGAGATCGCAAAGCGCATGGGACTGGACTGGAATTACAGCGGTCCGGCCGATGTATTCACCGAGATGACGCAGTTGATGCCGTCGCTGAAGAATATCACCTGGGAGCGTCTGGAGCGCGAAGGTGCGGTGACCTATCCGGTCGACGATCCTTTCAAGCCGGGCAACGAGATCATCTTCACCACCGGCTTCCCAACCGAGAGCGGGCGCGGCAAGATCGTGCCCGCGCGCGTCACGTCTCCCGACGAGATACCGGACGAAGACTATCCGATGGTGCTCTCCACAGGCCGTGTGCTCGAACACTGGCACACCGGTTCGATGACGCGCCGATCCGGTGTACTCGACAGTATCGAACCAGAGGCTGTTGCCTTCATGTCGCCGAAGGATATGCGGCGGCTGAGCGTGTGGCCGGGGGATTTCATCAAGCTGGAAACGCGCCGCGGTGCCGTCGAGGTCAAGGTCCGTTCCGACCGCGACGTGCCGGAGAACATGGTGTTCATGCCGTTCTGTTACGCCGAAGCGGCTGCGAACCTTCTGACCAATCCGGCGCTTGATCCGTTCGGTAAAATTCCAGAGTTCAAGTTCTGCGCCGTGCGGGCAGAACGGATTGAGGTCCGCACCGCCGCCGAGTGAACCATCTCACTCACCGAACAACGATCGACGCACAGCCGGCCTAGGCGCGCGCCGGACGCAATGCTATTTGTTTGTCGCTAGCTTTGGTTGGTCCCCGATCGTGCGCTGGCGCAACGGGCTGCTGCCGGCGAAATCACCAGATGGCGATGTAGTCATAAAATATAAAGAAAACAATATGTTAGTGGCACGCTTCTCCGTGGCCCCGATGATGGATTGGACTGACCGGCACTGCCGCGTGTTCCATCGTCTGCTAACGCGGCGTGCCCGGCTCTACACCGAGATGCTGACCACGAGCGCCATTATTCATGGAGACCGCCAGCGCCTGCTGGGGTTCGACGCCAGCGAGCATCCCGTCGCGCTTCAGCTCGGCGGATCGAACCCGCGCGATCTCGCGGAAGCCGCGCGGATCGGTGAGGGCTTCGGTTATGACGAAATCAACATGAACGTCGGTTGTCCGTCTGATCGCGTGAAGGGCGGAAATTTCGGTGCATGCCTGATGGCGGAGCCGCAACTCGTCGCGGAATGCGTTGCCGCCATGAAGCAGGCCGTGAGAATTCCGGTCACGGTGAAGTGCCGCATCGGCATTGACGATCAGGATCCTGAAGTTGCTTTGGATACGCTGAGCCGTGCCGTGATCGCGGCAGGCGCGGATGCGCTGGTCGTTCACGCGCGAAAGGCGTGGCTCGATGGATTGTCGCCGAAGGAGAACCGCGACATCCCACCGCTTGACTATGACCGGGTCTATCGCCTGAAGACGGCGCTGCCAAACGTGCCGGTCATCATCAATGGCGGCATCGCTACGATCGCAGCCGCGAAGCAGCATCTCGATCATGTCGATGGCGCGATGCTTGGACGTGCGGCTTATCAAGAACCTTGGCGGCTGCTGAGTGTCGATCCCGAGCTATTCGGGGACGCCGCGCCGCACGCAACGATGCATGATGCCATTGAAGCGCTGATGCCTTATATCGAGAGCGAACTTGCTGCCGGGATGCGGTTGCATTCGGTCACGCGACATCTGGTTGGCGCATTTCATGGTGTGCCAGGCGCGCGGGCATTTCGTCGTTATCTTGCGGAGGTCTGCACCAAGCCGGGAGCAGGAACGGCGTCGCTGCGCGAGGCGCTCAAGATTGTCGAGCCGCGTTCCGCAGCACTGATCGCGGCCTGAGATTGAACTACGGGTAACCGCGCAGCATCAGCTTGTCTGGCCGGACTTCCCAGCTTTCCAGCCGGTTGAGAAAGCTCATGCCGAGCAGGTTGGCTTTCATCTGGCCGCGCGGCACCACCAGCGCCGGCACCGAGCGTTCCACCAGTTTGCCGACCGATAGACGATCGAGGGTCAGGCGCGCCGCGCGCACGCGCCCGCCGGCGGTCTCGACGTCCACACTGTAGTCCAGCAGCTCCAGCGGCAGACCGGCGGCCTTCGCGGTTTCATAGGTCAACACCACCGAAGTCGCGCCGGTATCGATCACCATCGGTGTGCTGAATCCATTAATCTTTGCACGCAGGGAAAATTCGCCGCTGTCGCTGCGGGCAATTTCCACAGCGCGTGCCGGCTTGGCATTCAAGGTTTGATCCGTGGCACGGATCAAGGCACCCTTCATGCTCGCGAATGCAACGGGATGCGACATCGACAGCAGAAAGCCGACAGACGAGACCACCACAGCGAGGATTGTAAGGGCGCGTATCATACGGCACCTGCCGTGTTCAGGGATTGGCCTGACGCTCGGGTCGCGGTGCCGGAATCTCCAGCCCGGCCTCCAGCATGCGTTGATGCAGCGTTGCCATGATGTTGAGCCGCTCGCTGTTGCCCATTTTGTGCCAGCGCGCGATCTCGGGCAGGGTACGCCCGCAGCCAAGGCAGAGCTTGCTCTTCGGATCGATGAAGCAGACGGCGATGCAAGGCGTTTCTTGTTTCATGAATTATACTGATGGACATTTTCATCGCTCGCGCAAGATGTTCTACAAACCGGTTCCTGCATTCATGATCGGCTTGTAACGCGGACGGCTTCTGTCCCCAGTCATTCCTTCTGGCGACCTGTCGGGCTGGAGCGGCGGGGAATCCTCACGCATCGGCGCTAGCGCCGTCATCACCCGCTCCGGCGGATAGGTGACGATCACTTCGGTGCCCACCCGCAGGGTCGATTTGAGCGTGAACGTGCCGCCATGCATGTCGATCAGGCTCTTGGCGATCGGAAGGCCCAATCCCGCGCCTTGCTCGGCGGATTTGATCGAGTTCGATCCCTGGCCGAATGAGGCTAGAACGACCGGAATCTCGTCCTCGGCTATGCCGGAGCCGGTATCCTTGACGCTCAGATACTGACCGCCGGACGCGGTCCAGCCGACCTTGAGCCAGATTTCGCCGCCAGGCGGCGTAAATTTGATCGAGTTCGACAACAGGTTGAGCACGACCTGACGCGTGGCGCGTTCGTCGCCCCACAGCTTCGGCATGTCCTGCTCGAAAACTTCATGAATTGTGATACCGCGGCTCGATGCACGCAGCTTCAGCAGGTGATGACAATCCGCGACAACATGCACCAGCGAGACAGGCTCTTCATTGAGTTCGTAGCGCCCGGCCTCGATGCGCGACAGATCGAGAATTTCGTTGATGAGATTCAGCAGGTGGACGCCGGAGTTGTGAATGTCGGACGAGTAGTCCTTGTAAACCTCGACGGCATGCGGCCCGAAAATCTCGCTCTTCATGACTTCGGAAAATCCGAGAATGGCGTTGAGCGGAGTGCGCAATTCGTGGCTCATCTGGGCCAGAAAGCGCGACTTCGAAACGTTGGCGGATTCTGCCCGGTAGCGAGCCTCGTCAGAGATGGCTTTGGCCTGTTCGAGTTCGCCGATCAGCGCATCTTTCTCGGCGCGGGCCTCCAGCGTTGCAAGCGTCGTCGAGTGCAGACGATGGGCGAGCAGGGCGAAATAGCCTTCTGCCGTAACCGCGAGTGCTGCAAGGATGTAATCGTCGAAGGTCCCGCGAAGGATGAAATTCACCGCGATCGCAGCCGATACCGGGACTGTTGCCGCGAAAGCGGCGATCGGCAGGCTTGCTGCCAACATGCTCGACACAGCAATGACCAGCAGCATCACGAACAGCATCAGCGTGTTGGACACGACATCGATGCCTGATGGATGGATCAGGACAAGGGTCCAGGCCAATCCGTAAATCAGATCCAGTCCCACAAAGCGCATGCGCCACTTGCGCGTGATCGCGGGCGACGAGGACGTAACGGCAAGAAACTTTGAGCAGAAGCGAATGACGATGCCGTGGATCGCGAGGATTCCCGCGGTCCAGATCACGGCGGCTACGGCTGGAATCCAGAAACTCGCCAGGATGCCCGTGGACACCACGAGGAGGATGACGACCAGCGAGGCCGAGATGCGCGTCTGCGCATATTGTCGCAACAATTCATGATCGAAGGCCGGTCGCGTTCCGCTGGTCGACGTCAGACGGTCACGGGCCTCGCGCACGCGCTGCGAGGCCGCCCGGCGGCTGCGCGCCGGTGTTTCCGCCGATGTCGCGGAGAGTTCTTTTTTGTCGGCGGACTCACTCATTTTTACGCGACAAACCCTGAGCAATTACGAGTGCTGCGCCGGCCCATGCGCGCGCACTGCTGCCCGCTATTTCTGGCGCTAAATCATTAAGAGGTGGCTTAAAGGTCCATTTAATCGGGTTAAGAAAGTATGAATTTCGATATTGCGGGTGGTCTGTCCATACCTGTCGAAATTGAAAAGAAGAAAGGCGGCACGGGATACCGCGCCGCCTTGTTTATCGCGTCAGGTGGACGATTGTTACCGCTGCAGCCGCGCCAGCAGGCTCGACGTATCCCAGCGCTTGCCGCCCATTTTCTCGACCTCAGCATAGAAATTATCGACCAGCGCGGTCACCGGCAGGCTTGCGCCGTTGCGGCGGGCTTCCGCCAGACAGATCGAGAGATCTTTACGCATCCATTCAACAGCGAAGCCGAAATCGAATTTGCCTTCGTTCATGGTCTTGTAGCGGTTTTCCATCTGCCAGGATTGTGCGGCGCCCTTCGAGATCGTGTCGATCACCGCCTCAACGTCCAACCCGGCTTTCTTTGCGAAATGAATTCCTTCCGATAACCCCTCGACCAGACCTGCTATGCAAATCTGGTTGACCATCTTGGTGAGCTGGCCGGAGCCGGCGGGGCCGAGCAATTTGCACATTCGGGCGTATGACGCGATCACAGGCTCGGCCTGTTTGTAGGAGGCTTCAGCGCCGCCACACATGACCGTCAGCACGCCGTTTTCCGCGCCGGCCTGGCCACCTGAAACTGGCGCGTCGATGAACTGGAAGCCGCCCTTGGTGGCCTCGGCATCAAGTTGCCGGGCGACCTCGGCCGACGCCGTGGTGTGATCGACAAAAACGGCACCGGACTTCATGCCCGAGAACGCTCCGTCGGCACCGATGGTCACTGCGCGCAGGTCGTCATCATTGCCGACACAGGCCATCACGAAATCCTGACCTTCGGCGGCCGCCTTCGGTGTCGCGGCGGCGCGGCCACCGAATTTGTCGGCCCAAGCCTTCGATTTGGCGGCGGTGCGATTGTACACGGTCACCTCATGGCCGCCCTTGGCGGCGAGATGTCCAGCCATAGGGAATCCCATGACGCCGAGGCCGAGAAATGCGACTTTTGCCATATCTTGCTCTTTGGATTGCTGGTGTCTTTTGGCCGGATTTCCCGGCATGGGGGATGGCGACAGCTATGCGAATGATGGACGGCCTTGCAAGGCCGTTGACGGCACAGGTGACGCGCGTATGAAGGCCACAAGCGGCGGCCCCCCGGGGGGTGAAGCCGGGAGATGTGTTGTGGCAGTCGACAAAGCCCAGGTTCTTGCAGTGCTTCGCGCCGTGGCATCGCCGCGTGGCATGCCGCTCGCCGATGCCAAGGTGCTCTCCGAAATTATGGCCTCGGACGGCAAGGTTTTCTTTTCGATCAATGTCGACGCCAGTGAGGCGCGGGCATGGGAAGACGTTCGCGCCAAGGCTGAGGCTGCGGTGCGGGCGATTCCGGGTGTCACGACCGCAATGGTCGCTTTGACCGCCGAACGGAAACCCGGCGCTGCCGCAGCTTCAGCGCCACACCAGCATTCGCATGGCGTAAAATCCGTTGCACAACATCGGCCTCAAGGTGCGCCGACGGATTCTCCGATGGGTAAGCAGGCGGCGATTCCCGGCATTGGCTCCATTATTGCGGTGGCGTCCGGCAAGGGCGGTGTCGGTAAATCGACCACGGCGCTGAATCTTGCCCTGGCACTGCGCGATCTCGGTCTACGGGTGGGGTTGCTCGATGCCGATATCTACGGCCCGTCGGTTCCGCGACTGACCGGCGTTCGCGAAAAGCCCACGTTGAACGATGCCAAGAAAATGATCCCGATCGTCCGCTTTGGGCTGCCGCTGATGTCGATCGGTTTTCTGGTCGAGGAAGACACAGCGATGGTCTGGCGCGGGCCTATGGTCATGTCCGCGATCCGGCAGATGCTGTGGGACGTCGCTTGGGGTGAACTTGACGTTCTGGTGGTGGACATGCCGCCGGGGACGGGAGACGCGCAATTGACTCTGGCCCAGCAGGTGCCGCTGCGGGGCGTCGTGATTGTTTCGACACCTCAGGACCTCGCCTTGATCGATGCCCGGAGGGGCATAGCCATGTTCAACAAGGTCAACGTCCCGACACTCGGCATCGTTGAGAACATGAGCTACTTCCAGTGCCCGGAATGCGGCACGCGTTCCGATATTTTTGGACATGGCGGCGCACGCCACGAGGCTGAACGGCTCAAAGTGCCGTTTTTGGGCGAAATCCCACTGCATCTGACGATCCGCACCTCCTCGGATGCGGGCACGCCAGTGGTGAACAGCGAGCCGGACGGCGTCCACGCGGCGATCTATCGCGCTATCGGCACGGAGATAAAAAAGCAGCTCGCCGGCGCAGCGGTGTCCGCCTGACGTCCTCAGAAAGCCTCAGTTTACTCGATTCGAGACCGCATTCGACTTTCGTTTAATCCACGTCGGATGGGGTGTTCCTGCGTTTTCCGCAAATCGACTTCCGTGCTAGAGACCGCCCCCAGAGGGATTTCAAAAAGAAACGCCCCGCCAAAAAGGAGATGCCTAATGAAGCGTCGTGATTTCTTGAAAGTAACTGCTGCTGGAGCTGCTGCCACTGCGGTTGCTTCGCCGGCCATCGCCCAGTCGTCGCCCGAAGTTAAGTGGCGTCTGACATCCAGCTTCCCGAAATCGCTGGATACCATTTACGGCGGCGCCGAGCAGCTCTCGAAGTACGTCGCAGAAATGACCGACAACAAGTTCCAGATTCAAGTGTTCGCGGCAGGCGAGGTTGTTCCAGGCTTGCAGGCTCTTGACGCGACCTCCAACGGCACGGTCGAAATGTGCCACACAGTATCCTACTACTATGTCGGCAAAGACCCGACCTTCGCGATTTTCGCATCGGTGCCGTTCGGCCTCAATACACGCATGCAGAATTCGTGGCTCGATCAGGGTGGCGGCAACGAGCTCGCGAACGAATTCTACAAGAAGTATGGTGTTATCGGCATGCCTTGCGGCAACACCGGCACGCAGATGGGCGGCTGGTTCCGCAAGGAGATCAAGACCGTCGCCGATCTTCAGGGCTTGAAGATGCGCATCGGCGGCATCGCCGGTCAGGTGCTGGCCAAGGTCGGTGTCGTTCCGCAGCAGCTCGCGGGCGGCGATATCTATCCGTCGCTGGAAAAGGGCACCATCGACGCTGCCGAATGGGTCGGTCCGTATGACGACGAAAAGCTCGGTTTCAACAAGGTTGCGAAGTTCTACTACTATCCGGGATTCTGGGAAGGCGGACCGACGGTCCACGCTTTCACCAACCTCGAGAAGTTCAACGCGCTGCCGAAGAGCTATCAGGCCATTCTGACCAACGCAGCATCCCACACCAACGCCTGGATGCCCGCACGGTACGACATGCAGAATCCGGGAGCACTTAAGCGCCTGGTGGCCAGCGGTACGCAGCTTCGTCCGTTCACCAACGAAGTGCTGGATGCCTGTCTGAAGGCGACCAACGAGCTCTGGGCTGAAATCTCCGCCAAGAACGCCGACTTCAAGAAGGCGATCGATGCGATGCAGGCCTACCGGTCGGACCAGTATCTGTGGTGGCAGGTTGCCGAATACACCAACGACAGCTTCATGATCCGGTCGCGCACCCGCGGCTGATTTCGTTCGGTCGAAGCAGTCTGAATCAGCCCGGCCTCCGCAAGGAGGCCGGGTTTTTATTTTGCGGTGCGGTCGAAATCGGCATGGATATTAGGAACAAGTTGCTCCATGCTCTGTCTCCAAGCCCCGGAAAGAAGGGCAAAAATCGCATAAATCACATTCAGGGAGTCATCATGAAACGTCGCGAGTTTATCAAAGTCGCAGGTATCGGCGCAGCCGGCGCTGCGATCGCTTCACCCGCCATCGCCCAGTCGTCGCCTGAAATCAAATGGCGTCTGACGTCCAGCTTTCCGAAATCGCTCGATACGATTTACGGCGCCTCCGAGGTGTTTTCGAAGGCCGTCGCGGAAGCTACCGACAACAAATTCCAGATTCAGGTCTTCGCTGCGGGCGAAATCGTCCCGGGCCTGCAAGCGCTCGATGCCGCGTCCAACGGCACCGTGGAGATGGCGCATACGGCGACCTATTACTACATCGGAAAGGATCCAACATTCGCATTCGGGACCGCGGTGCCGTTCGGGTTGAACAGCCGCATGCAAACGGCCTGGTTGCAGGTCGGCGGCGGCTCCGAACTCTTCAACGAGTTTCTGAAGCCGTACAACGTTGTCGCGCTTTTGGCTGGAAACACAGGCTGTCAGATGGGCGGCTGGTTCCGGAAGGAGCTCAAGGGTCCGGCGGATCTCAGCGGCCTGAAGATGCGGATCGGCGGTTTCGCCGGAAAGGTCCTGACCAAGCTCGGCGTGGTGCCGCAGCAGGTCGCGGGCGGCGACATCTATCCGTCGCTGGAGAAGGGCACCATTGACGCTGCCGAGTGGGTCGGTCCTTACGACGACGAGAAGCTCGGCTTCCAGAAAGTCGCGAAATACTACTACTATCCGGGTTGGTGGGAAGGCGGGCCTTCGCTGCACAACCTCGTCAATCTTGCGAAGTGGGAATCGCTACCGGCGGGCTACAAGTCGATTCTCAAGACGGCATCGACGCTGGCCAACGAGACGATGCAGGCGCGTTACGACGCCTACAATCCGCCCGCACTGAAGCGGCTGGTGGCAAGTGGAACGCAATTGCGTCCGTTCGCAGCGTCGATCATGGACGCCTCGCTCAAGGCCGCGAACGAAGTCTATGCGGAAACGTCAGCAACCAATCCAAACTTCAAGAAGCTTTACGAGGCGATGGCCGCTTTCCGCAACGACCAGTACACGTGGTGGCAGGTCGCGGAATACGGCTTCGACAGCTTCCAGATCCGGTCGCGCACGCGAACCTGATCCTCTCGGCCATCCATCAAGAGAAAATCCCAGCCTTCGCAAGAAGGCTGGGATTTTTGTTGAAAGCATGCAGGCCTTGCAGACTTACTTGCTACCGGCCGGTGGACCGAAGTCGAGCGCCGGCATTTCCTGCTGCTGAATCTGGATATCGATCTTGTTAGGGTCGATGGTGGACAGGGTGCCTTTGTAGTGCATCACCATCGCCGGGAAGGCGATCACGAGGCCCACCATGATGACCTGGATGATCACGAACGGCACCGATCCCCAGTAGATTTGCGCGGTTGTCACAGGCTCCATTCGCTTGCCGTTGACGCGATCCGTGTAGGCCTCCTTCGGGGCCACGGAGCGGAGATAGAACAGCGCGAAGCCGAACGGCGGATGCATGAACGAGGTTTGCATATTGACGCCGAGGATGACGCCGAACCAGATCAGGTCGATGCCGAGCTTTTCTGCTGCGGGGCCGAGCAGGGGGATGACGATGAACGCCAACTCGAAGAAGTCGAGGAAGAATGCCAGCACGAACACAAAGGCATTGACGAAGATCAGGAAGCCTGTCTGGCCGCCGGGCAACGAGACCAGCAATTCTTCCACCCAGCGGTGTCCGTCGACACCGTAGAAGGTGAGGGAGAATACACGCGCGCCGACAAGAATAAAGATAACAAAGGCAGAGAGCTTTGCGGTGGATTCTGCAGCCTGTCGTGTCAGGTCGAAATTCAGACGCCGTTTCATCATCGCGAGGATCATCGCGCCGGCGGCGCCCATCGCGCCACCTTCGGTCGGGGTCGCGACGCCGATAAAGATTGTACCAAGCACAAGGAAGATCAGGCCGAGCGGCGGCACCATCACGAACACAACCTGTTCGGCGAGTTTCGAAAGCAGCTTGAGGCCGGAGATGCGGTTGATCACGGCCAGCACGAAAGACATCGCCACCACGATCGACATCGTGAGAACGACATAGTCTGCACCAGCTTTCACTTCGGTGAAGCGCATGATTTCGAGTGCGATCGCTGTGGCGCCGATCAGCACCAAGAACAGCGACAGAGTCATTGTGCGGATGATGCCAATGAATGGTTTGAAGAACAGCCCGGTCAGAATGATGAACCAGAAGCCGTGAAGTATCAGCGGATTTTCCAAAATCTTGTTGAAGACCGGCGCGGTCCAGTCGAACAATCCGAGTTTCACCACAAAGAAATAAGCGGTTGCGGCGGCAGAGATAGCCGCCAGCGGCAGGATGATCGGATGCTTTGCAGTTTCAGGCTCGCGCAGGGTCTGCGCCTCCAGCGGCAGGCCAGGCGTGGCTTGCGGGAAGAACGTCGCAACCAGAAAAACGTACGTGGCGTAAAGGATCGACAGGACGATACCTGGAATGAATGCGCCTTCGTACATGTCGCCGACCGAACGTCCGAGCTGGTCGGCCATCACGATCAGCACCAGCGAGGGCGGAATGATTTGCGCCAGCGTGCCTGAAGCTGCAATTACGCCGGTAGCGACGCGACGGTCATAACCGTAACGCAGCATGATCGGCAGCGAGATCAGGCCCATCGAGATCACGGAAGCGGCCACGACGCCGGTGGTGGCGGCCAGCAACGCACCGACGAAAATCACCGCATAGGCGATGCCGCCGCGGATGCTGCCGAACAATTGCCCTATGGTTTCGAGCAAGTCCTCGGCCATGCCGGATCGTTCGAGGATCAGCCCCATGAATGTGAAGAAGGGAATCGCCAGCAGCGTCTCGTTGTTCATGACGCCATAGACGCGTTCCGGGAGCGCCTGCAGGAAGTCGGGGCGGAATAGCCCGAGTTCGATGCCAATGAATGCGAACAACAGCCCGTTGGCTGCGAGAGAGAACGCGACCGGATACCCCAGAAGCAGGAACATCACCAGTGACGCGAACATGATCGGCGCCATGTAGTGGATGAACATAGCCGCCATCAGAACTCTCTCTCGTTGTGTGCTGTGACGGCGACGCCGGTCATGGTTTTTCGGGGGTAATGGCCTGAGCCAGTTTCAGGGCTTCAAGCTCGGCAATCTCGTGCGCGCTAAGTGCGTGCGCGTTAGGATCAGGCAGTAGCCCCTTCATCACGGCGGCGCGCTTGATAATTTCCGAAACAGCCTGAACGAGCAGCAGTGCAAGGCCGATCATGATCAGGGACTTCGCGGGCCATTGCGGGAGGCCGCCGGCGCTGAACGATTGTTCGTTCTGGTTGAAGGAAACGAGGAAGAACGGCACCGAGGTCCAGATCAGGATGATGCAGAACGGCACGAGGAAGAAGACGTGGCCGATCATGTCGATCCAGCTTCGGACCTTGAGGGGCAGGCCGTGATTTATGATGTCAATCTTGATGTGCTCACCATTGAGCAATGTCCACGGCGCGCAAAGCAGGAACACGGCGCTGAACAGCACCCACTGCAATTCGAGATAGGCGTTCGACGACACGTCGAACACCTTTCGGACGACGGCGTTGGTTGCCGAAATGATCACAGCGATCACGACCAGCCACGACACCCAGCGGCCGACAAACGTCGTGAACGCGTCGATCGCGCGACTCAACTTGAGAAGCGATTGCAAACCCCATCCTCCCGAATATGCCCCTGCGTTACTTGGCTCTGCCGGGACCGAGGAGGTGACGGCATGCCGGCTTTTCCAGCCGAGGCGCATAGAACTGCACGACCAAATCAGCGTGTCATGCCGCCGTCAATTGGAAGTTTGTTAATTCCAAGGCGGAATCTGGAGACGTCGTGGGGTAAGGGAAATTTGTGCCAAACAAATTCACGAGCCGGGAAATATTCGGAGCCGGTTAGCCGCCGGTCACACTCATGTGCCGGCTGACGCTTGGCCGATTGTGGCGGCGGTCGATGATAAAATCGTGGCCCTTCGGCTTGAGCCCGATGGCGCGGTCGATCGTGGCCGCGAGGAGGGCGTCGTCGCTGGATGCCCGGAGCGGTTTGCGTAAATCGGAGGCGTCTTCGTGGCCGAGGCAGGTGTGGAGGGTGCCGGTGCAGGTGATACGGACCCGGTTGCAGGATTCGCAGAAATTATGGGTCATCGGGGTAATGAAGCCGAGCCTCCCGCCGGTCTCGGAGAC
The DNA here is from genome assembly GCF_058793355.1 of Afipia sp. MLSD5-FHT05B12. Lineage (NCBI taxonomy): Bacteria > Pseudomonadati > Pseudomonadota > Alphaproteobacteria > Hyphomicrobiales > Nitrobacteraceae > Afipia > Afipia sp. MLSD5-FHT05B12. Next base: position 46,997 of record NZ_JBXAFS010000005.1, on the reverse strand, counting down.
GCGAACGTAACGTGCTGGACCGCCGGTGTCGTCGGGAAGGTCGGTCAGCGTATATTGGGCGGCCAAGCGGGCACGGAGCAGCGACAGCGGCAGGTACTGGTCGATCCTGCCTTCGCCGATGTCGCCCATCGGCATGACCTCGATCAGGGTGAGGTCCATGTCCTTGCCGTGCGCCCACTCCATCAGCGTGGGGATCTCGTCCTCGTTCATGCCTTTGAGCGCCACGGCGTTGATCTTGACCTTAAGGCCGACAGACCTAGCTGCCTCGATGCCGCGCAGCACCTTGTCGAGGTCGCCCCAGCGCGTGATGGCGCGGAATTTCGCGGCGTCGAGCGTGTCCAGCGAGACGTTGATGCGCCGCACGCCGTTGTCCTTGAGGTCGGCGGCGAATTTCTCGAGCAGAGAACCGTTTGTCGTCAGCGTCAGTTCATTGAGTGCGCCGCTGTCGAGATGGCGCGAGAGGGATCGAACGAGCGACATCACATTGCGCCGAACCAGCGGTTCGCCGCCCGTCAGACGGAGCTTGCGAACGCCCTTGGCGATAAATGCTGAACACAGCCGGTCCAATTCCTCCAGCGTGAGCAGGTCGGATTTCGGCAGGAACGTCATGTCTTCGGACATGCAGTAGAAGCAACGCAGGTCACAACGGTCGGTCACCGAAACGCGCAAATAGCTGATCGATCGCCCGAAGGGATCGGTCATTGCGGAGGAGGTGGCCAAGGAACTTGGAAAGGGTCCGCTCATTCAGCGCGCCATGCATATCGCTTTACCCAGCCGGTCGCACCGGCCGTGGTATCCCACCCAATCTAGGCATGATGAGGCGCGCTTACAAATGAATCTAGCTGGGTCAGGCAGTAATCTAGCTGGCCAGACAGCGCTGGAGGAACAACGTCAGCGGGCTGGCGGCGGCGGAAAAGGCGAGTCCTCTGCCGGCGCGGCTGCTGCCGGGGCGGGACGCGGCTTTTTGGCTTTTGGGGCTGCTTTGGGTGCCACGCGGGCGCCCTTCTTGGTGGGAAGCGCGGGCTGGAGTTCCGCGTAAACCGGATTGGGATCGACGGCGACGCTACCCGGGCTGCTTGGATCCCTGATGATCTGCACCGGGACCGTTTCCGGCTGGTACTTGGGCAACGAGAAGGTCACAGAGAGATTCTCGGCGGCAACGACCGAAAGCGAGCAGGGGGTCTTGCAGGTTTCACCGCTGGAAGCGCGCGCTTCAGCGCCGACAGGCAGCGATTCAAGCTGAATCGTTGCGCTCGGCGGCGTCGATTTGAACATGTCGGGCATGGAGAATGATGAACAGCCCGCCAGGCCAAGACCCGCCGCGACGACAACAATGATACGCATGGTGCATCCGTCATGTGATGCGGTGCTAGCCGCATAGTCCCCGCGCGGACCTTAGAAGTGTCGATCCGCACGTGCAACGGGTCGCATCGCAATCGTTAAGAGAAGGTTAACGCCGTTACAGAATCTGCCAAAACTGGAAAATACGTATATTTATCAGCGCATTGCCGATGGAGTTAGCAGGTTTTCGACGGCTCGCGGGAGTTCCCGCATATGACCGATGACGATGTCGGGGTTCAGTTCCGCGATGGGAATCTCGGTATAGCCAAATTCGACCCCAATCACCGGAATCCCGGCCCGGCGCGCGACCCCGACATCTGGGCCGGAATCGCCGACCATGATTGATCTGGAAACGTCCCCGCCGGCCTGCGCGATGGTCTGGCGCAGGATGGTGGGATCCGGCTTTGCCACACCGAATGTATCGGCTCCGCAAATCGCGGCAAACCGCGCCGTCATATCCAACTCGGCAAGCAATAGCCGTGAGAGCCCCTCCAGTTTGTTGGTGCAGACCGCGAACCTGAAACCGCGCCCCTCCAGTTCGTCGAGGGCTGCATAAAGGCCTTCAAACGGCTTGGAAGCATCGGCGATGTGGTCCTTGTAGTAGGCGATGAAGTCGGCGGTCAGCCGGTCGATATCGGCAACGCTCATGGCGCGGCCATCGAGTTCGAGCCCCCGCTCAATCAGCTTTCGCGCACCGGCGCCGATCATGGTACGCGCGGATGCAACCGGCACGAGCGGCAGTCCTTCGCGCTGAAGTACGAAATTCAGCGCGCCGACGAGATCAGGGGCGGTATCGACGAGAGTGCCGTCGAGATCGAAGACAATGAGGGGAGTGGCGGTCATGACGGATCGCTAGCGGGCGGGGCCGGATCATGCAAGGCCTGCGGTGGGATTGGTATTATGCCTGCCTTTTTTGGCAGTTTTTCCGCCCAAAGGCCGTATCCACCGCTGCGCAAACCGCGCTATATGCCTCGCGTTCCACGGGAACGGAACGTCGAGGGTGCGATGTCGATGGACGATCTGAAGAGGCAGGCAGCAGCGCGCGCGGTCGAGCAGGTGCGGGACGGCATGAAGCTTGGACTCGGCACGGGCTCTACGGCCAAGCATTTCGTGGAGCTTCTTGGCGAGCGCGTAAAGGCGGGTCTGAAGATCGTCGGCGTCCCAACATCGGAAGCGACGCGTGCTGACGCTGAGCGCTGCGGTGTGCCGCTGACAACGCTGGAAGAGGTTGACCGGCTCGATCTGACCGTGGACGGCGCAGACGAAATCGACCCCAATCTCGAGCTTATCAAAGGGGGTGGCGGAGCCTTGCTGCGCGAAAAGATCGTTGCGGCGGCTTCCGACCGGATGATTGTGATCGCAGACGAGTCCAAATGGGTCCCGACGCTGGGGCGTTTCCCGCTTCCGATCGAAGTCATCCCGTTCGGCCTCGGCGCAACCCGCCGGGCTATCGAAACCGTCTTTGCGGAAAATGGGGTTTCCGGGCAACTGGATGTCCGCAAGGCCAAGGATGGCCATGCTTTCGTCACCGATGGCGGCCACTGGATTATCGATGCCCATCTTGGGCGGATACCGGATTCCCCCAGATTGGCGGCAGCATTGAATTCGATTCCTGGCGTGGTGGAGCATGGCTTGTTCATCGGTCTTGCGCGGACAGCTGTGCTCGCAGGCCCTCAGGGTATTCGCGTTGTTGAACGGCGCTAGTGTGGTGCGCAATTGAGGAGAATTGATATGAGGAAGTTTTCGAACGTTCTGCTCGCGGCAGGCGCAGTGCTGGGCCTGATGCTCGGCAGCGCGGTGGCGCAGGCTCCAAAGCCGTCCCCCGCCGCCATCGGTTATGCCAAGGAAATCCTGACGTCGAAGAATGTCAGCGCGATCTATCAAGGCGCCGTTCCCGGTCTCGTGCAGCGGACCAAGGACGTGCTGTTGCAGTCGAATCTGAACTACCAGAAGGACCTCAACGAGGTTGCCGTTCAGGTCGCGAAGGATCTCGCCGGCCGCGAAAAGGAAATCGGTGAGGAAATGGCGCGGATTTACGCCGGTGCGTTCACCGAGCAGGAGCTGAAGGAGCTCGCCGCGTTCTACAAATCGCCGCTTGGCGTCAAGGTGATCGCGCAGGAGCCCGTGGCATTCAACGCCGCGCGTCAATATATGGATCAGTGGGCGCAGAAGTTCGGCGAAGAAATCAATGGCAAGTTTCGTGCTGAAATGAAGAAGCGCGGCAAGGATATCTAGGTACGATCGGAAATTCAGATGGCGGACATGGATGCTGATCTGTTCGTGATTGGCGGTGGCTCCGGCGGCGTACGCGCCGCCCGGATCGCTGCGGGTTACGGTGCAAGCGTCCTGGTCGCCGAGGAATACCGGATGGGCGGCACCTGCGTGATCCGCGGCTGCGTACCCAAGAAGCTGATGGTTTACGCGTCCCACGTCAGCCATGAACTTGAAGATGCCGCGGGTTTCGGCTGGATTATTCCGCCCGCGACCTTCGACTGGCCGACCTTGATTGCCAACAAGGACAAGGAAATTGCCAGGCTAGAGGCGGCCTACACGTTCAACGTCGAGAAGGCTGGCGCCAAAATCCTAAAGGCGCGTGCGACGTTCGAGGATGCGCATACGCTGCGCCTGTCGACCGGCGAAACTGTTGGAGCGAAATATGTTCTGATCGCCACCGGCGGCGCGCCAAATCACGGCGAAGCCATCCCGGGCATCGAGCATGTGATTTCGTCCAACGAGGTGTTCCACCTTCCGAAATTTCCGAAGCGGATTGTGATTCAGGGCGGCGGCTATATTGCGCTGGAATTCGCCTGCATCTTCGCCGGGCTTGGCGCGGACGTCACCGTCATCTATCGCGGCGAAAATATCTTGCGCGGCTTCGATGATGATGTGCGAAAGCACGTTCGCAGCGAAATGGAAAAATCCGGCATCACGGTGCTGACGGGCTGCATCGTCACCAAGGTCGACAAGCACGGTGAAGCTTTTACGGCGCATCTATCGAACGGATCGAGCATCGCATCCGATCAGGTGATGTTCGCGGTCGGGCGGCACCCGAATGTCAAAGGTCTCGGGCTTGAGAAGGCTGGTGTTGAGCTGAACCCTATCAACGGCGGTGTTGCCGTTGATGGTTTTTCGCAGACTAACGTACCGCACATCTATGCGGTCGGTGATGTCACGCATCGTATCAACCTGACGCCGGTTGCCATCCGCGAGGGGCATGCCTTCGCAGACACGGTGTTCGGCAAGCGGCCGACACGCGTCGATCATGCCGATATTCCAACGGCGGTCTTCACGCAGCCTGAGGTCGGCACGGTGGGACTGAACGAGGCAGAGGCGCGGGCGCAGTATACACATGTCGACATTTACAAGACCGACTTCCGGTCGCTGAAATCGACAATGTCGGGAAGTGAATCGCGGATCATGATGAAGCTGATCGTCGACGCCTCGACCGATCGGATTCTGGGCTGCCATATCGTAGGGCCGGAGGCAGGGGAACTGATCCAGGTCGTTGGCATCGCCGTCAAGATGAAGGCGACCAAGGCCGATTTCGACGCGACAATGGCGGTCCATCCGACGGCAGCCGAAGAGCTCGTGACCCTGCGCATACCCAGCGCCCGGCACGTCCGTCAGGCGGCGGAATAGTTATCTCCGCCCGGCCGTAGCACTACGCTGAGCCGAAAAGAGTCGCTCAGCGGGGGCAAGCCCTTGAGACATCATGCTGATTTGCATCTGGCAAGATCGGGACCATCTGTGTATAACCCGGCACTATCATAAGATTGCCGTTTCCTGAGGAGTTTCAGTCATGTCCGAGCGGTGGACGCCCGACAGCTGGCGCAAGAAGCCAGTCATGCAAGTGCCAGACTATCCCGATGCGAAGGCATTGGCTGACGTCGAGGCGCAGCTTGCAACGTTTCCACCGCTGGTTTTTGCAGGTGAAGCGCGCAACCTGAAGAAGGCGTTGGCCCGTGTCGCGGCCGGAGAAGCCTTCCTGTTGCAGGGCGGGGACTGCGCCGAGAGCTTTGCCGAACATGGCGCGAACAACATCCGCGATTTCTTCCGCGTGCTGCTGCAGATGGCGGTGGTGCTGACCTATGCCGGCGCGCTGCCGGTGGTGAAGGTTGGCCGCATCGCCGGACAGTTCGCCAAGCCGCGCTCGTCGCCCATGGAGAAAGTGAACGGCGTTGAATTGCCGAGCTATCGCGGCGATATCGTCAACGACATTGCCTTCACCCCGGAAGCGCGCACACCTGATCCGCAGCGCCAGTTGATGGCGTACCGGCAGTCGGCGGCGACGCTCAATCTGTTGCGCGCATTTGCAACGGGCGGCTTCGCAAACCTGGGCAGCGTGCATCAGTGGATGCTCGGCTTCCTGAAGGATTCGCCGCAGTCGCGCCGTTACAAGGAACTGGCTGATCGGATTTCCGAGGCGCTGAATTTCATGCGCGCGTGCGGTCTGGATCTCGAGAGCCATCCGGAACTGCGAGCCACTGATTTCTACACCAGTCACGAAGCGCTGCTGCTCGGCTACGAGCAGGCCTTTACGCGCGTCGATTCCACGACGGGCGACTGGTACGCCACCACGGGTCACATGATCTGGATCGGCGATCGCACCCGTCAGCTCGATCATGGCCACATCGAATACTTCCGCGGCATCAAGAATCCGATCGGCCTGAAGTGTGGTCCGTCGTTGAAGCCGGATGAGTTGATCAAGTTGATTGACGTTCTGAATCCGGACAATGAGCCAGGCCGGCTGACGCTGATCAATCGCTTCGGTTCGGACAAGGTCGATGCGCATTTGCCACAACTGATCCGCGCCGTGCAGCGGGAGGGGCGTTCTGTGGTTTGGTCGTGCGATCCGATGCACGGCAACACCATCACATCGACGTCCGGGTACAAGACCCGGCCCTTCGACCGCGTGCTGTCGGAGGTGAAGTCGTTCTTCACCATCCATGCAGCCGAAGGCACGCACGCCGGCGGTGTCCATCTGGAAATGACCGGACAGGACGTCACAGAATGCATCGGCGGCGCTCGCGCGATCACCGACGAGGATCTCAACGACCGTTATCACACGGTCTGCGATCCGCGCCTGAACGCCGAGCAGTCGATCGATATGGCCTTTCTGATTGCCGAACTGCTCAAGCAGGATCGCTCTGGCAAAGCGAAGCCGATGCCGGCCGTTGCGGGTTTCTGATGCTCCGTAAGGTGCTGTCGCGGATGTGGAGCGCCACGATCAACAGCCGGAACGGACTGGCGTTTGCCTTCCGTTCCGAGCAGGCCTTCCGTGAAGAGGTCGTCGCACTTGTCATCGCTGTGCCGCTGGCTTTCCTGGTCGGTGTTTCGCCGGAACGTAAGATCCAGCTGATCTGCATCGTGTTGCTGCTGATGGTGGTCGAATTGTTGAATACGGCCATCGAGAAACTGGCCGATCGCCTGACGACGGACCACGACAAGCAAATCGGCCGCGTCAAGGACATGGGGTCGGCGGCTGTCGGTGTCACATTGCTGATAGCGGGAGCGACATGGCTGTTCGCCATCGCCGAGCGCATAGGTCTCATCTGATTTATGCTCATATTGAGCAATTGCAGATATCGCGCCGGCCGGGCTAAAAGCGGTTATGACCAAATCCCAGCTCACGATCACGCTCGCTCAGCTCAACCCCGTCGTCGGTGACGTCGCCGGCAACGCTGCCAAGGCTCGCGCGGCCCGTCTGCGCGCCATAGCCGACGGTGCCGATTTGCTGGTGCTGTCCGAGCTGTTTATCGCGGGCTACCCGCCTGAAGACCTCGTCCTGAAGCCGGCCTTTCAGGCCGCATGCCGTGCCGAAATCGAAGCGCTGGCGCGGGAAACGTCCGATGGCGGTCCCGCGGTCTTGATCGGAACGCCCTGGGTCGAGGACGGCAAGCTCTACAACGCCTGCGCGCTGCTCGACGAGGGGCGTATCGCGGCGCTGCGCTTTAAGGCTAACTTGCCGAACTACGGCGTGTTCGACGAGAAGCGCGTCTTCGCGCGCGGACCAGCCGCAGGGCCGGTGACGATCCGCGGCGTGCGGGTCGGCGTTCCCATCTGTGAAGATACATGGATGGAAGAGTCAGGAGACTACGAGAACGTCGTCGAATGCCTCGTGGAAACCGGCGCGGAAATCCTGATCGTGCCGAACGGCTCGCCCTATACACGCGAGAAAAACGACATGCGCCTGTCGGTGTCCGTCGCGCGCGTGGCCGAAAGCGGGCTGCCGCTTATCTATCTCAATCAGGTCGGCGGCCAGGACGAACTGGTGTTCGATGGTTCATCCTTTGCATTGAACGCTGATCGCTCGCTGGCGTTCCAGTTGCCGGGCTTCGTTGAAAACATCACCACAGTGCGCTGGACGAAGGGCGAGGGCGGCTGGAGTTGCAAGGGGCCAGTGACGCCGGTGTTCGATGGCGACAAGGGGGACTATGCCGCCTGCGTGCTGGGCTTGCGTGATTACGTTGGCAAGACTGGTTTCCCGGGTGTGCTTCTCGGCGTATCGGGCGGCATCGATTCCGCGCTTTGCGCAGCCATCGCGGTGGATGCGCTCGGCGCGGACAAGGTGCGTGGCGTTATGCTTCCGTTCCGATTTACGGCACAGGAATCCCTCGACGATGCCGCGAAACTCGCCAAAGCGCTCGGCATCAAATACGAAGTGCTGCCGATCGCGCCTGCCGTGCATGGCTTCGAGGAAATTCTGAAGCCGACATTCGCCGGTCGTGAACGCGACGTTACCGAGGAAAATCTTCAGGCGCGCACGCGCGGCGTGCTGCTGATGGCGATTTCCAACAAGTTCGGCGCCATGCTGGTGACCACCGGCAACAAGTCGGAAATGTCGGTGGGGTATGCCACGCTCTATGGTGACATGAATGGCGGCTACAATCCGATCAAGGATATCTACAAGACCGAGGTGTTCCGGCTTTCGACATTGCGCAATTCATGGAAGCCCGAGGGCGCGCTCGGCCCGTCCGGCGAAGTCATCCCGCCGAACATCATCACGCGCCCGCCGACGGCGGAATTGCGCGAGAACCAGACCGACCAGGACTCGCTCCCGCCTTACGACGTGCTGGACGGAATTCTGGAGCGGCTGGTCGAGCGTGAGGAACCATTGGCGTCGATCGTTGCCGAGGGCTTCGACCGCGACACCGTTTCGCGTATCGATCGGCTGCTGAATATTGCCGAATACAAGCGCCGCCAGGCCGCGCCGGGTGTGAAGGTGACGCGCAAGAATTTCGGCCGTGATCGCCGCTACCCGATCGTCAACAAGTTTCGCGATAACGGAAAAGCGCCAGCCGCTCCTGATCATTCGCTGGTGACGCGATCGAGCCGCGGTTCGGCGGAAGCGTTCGAGGGCTAACCGAACCTTAGCGCGCCGGAATAAAGGTCGGGCCTACCGACCGGATCGGCTTGTCGCCAGAAGCAGAAGGTGTTTCGGGTGCCGTTCCAGTTGGCAGCGGTTGAGTGTTCGTCGGCGTTGCGACGGTGCCTGCCTTCTTTTGCGCCGAAGCTGGAGCGCCTTTTTGCGGCTGCGACATACGCTTGGAGCTTTCATCAGTCACGATGATGTCGCCCTGCTGGGCAGCGGCCGCCTTGTCGTCGATATTCTTCAGGGCGTCGGACCACGTTTGGCCCACGGCCTTGCAACTGCACGATTTGTCGAACGCCTGACGATATTTGAACGCGTTCGGCGATTGCGAGTAAGGCTGGCCGTTGATCGACACCGCCTGATTCATGTCTTCGCCGGGATTGCGATAGGTGAACAACGTCGCGTCCGAGGCGGGGCACAGGGCCTTGCAGGTGCGCTCGTCGTCCGCGAAACGGCTGGGCACCGTGGCGAACGAGATCGGGAAATAGAACCCGTCGCAGCTTCGCGCGCAAACCGTGCGATAGGTGCCCGACGCAGCGCCATTGTCCATCGGCACACCAGCGTTGTTGTTATTGTTGCCGCCGAACAGATTGTCGAGGAAACCGCCGCCGCCGCTGTTGCGCAGTTGAGCTGCGTATTGCGGGCCGCAATTGTTCTGGGCGAGCGCCATCAGCACGGAGCGGCGCTGGTTCTCACGTTCCGAGCCGCCAAACCCGCCGCCGCGCAGCCGTTCAAGATTGCCGGTGATCTGGTCGAGATTCGACCGCATCTGCTGAATGCGCGTGTTGATCGGCCCGCACTGCGCGGAGGGACCCGTGAACAGCGAGAAAAATCCCGAACTGTCACAGCCCTGGCGCTTGGCCTGATCCTGTACGCGCTCCAGTTCGGCCTGCTGCCGGCTCTGGGCTTCCACATAACGCTGAATCTGGTCTGCTTTGGCGTTGTCGCCGCCGCCGCCATCGATGGCCGATAATTGCCCCACCAGCCGCTGGCAGACGGGGTTCGCGGCGCCAGGCTGGCCAGCAGGAGGGGGCGGCAACCCTTGTTGCGCCATCGCGCCATGGGTTAACAGCGCCGCGCTCACAAGCGCAGAGGCAGCAAAGGTCCATCGCAAGAACGCAGAATTCGGCAAGCTGTCACGATCCGGCTAACTGACCGCGGCGCGGCCGACGGGCTCACATACAAGCTTCCGGCGGCAAGGTCACGTCGATTCAGGGGCACAGATAAGGCAGAGAATCGTGACGAAAAGAAGCCTCGGAACCGTGCTTTAACGCTGGCAGGTGATGGCGACGAACTCGCCGTTGCCGGTGGCCCCGCCCGTGGAGGCTGGAATGGCGCCGGTCACCTCATCGGGATCGACGCGGCGGTAACCGGTGGCCTGCGCAAAGTCCCGTGACTGGCAATAGGCCCGCGCGGCCGGAGCCCCGCATTTTTCGCCCTTGGCGAGGCATTCGTCGACGCCGTAGCCGTCCGATTGATTGGCGACGATGAAAATACGGCTATCGGCGCGCGTCTCGGTCGCGGCAATCAGACATACGCAGGCAGTCAGCGTGAGCAGGAATCGCATGGTGGCACCGGTTCGGGAGAAGCACAGGCACCTCCATCAATAAGCCCGAACGGTTAAGAATGATTAAGGGCGGCGATTCCGTGGCAATTGGGGCCGTGGACGCCGAAATCCATGAGGTGTGACCTTGACGCGATCCCCCCGGCTGGACCATTGTGCGGCACATGAACGGCTCTCTCTCCATTTTCGGCATCTGCCGCGAGATTATTAGCTAGCGATTCGCTGGCTGGAGCCGTCTTTTCTCAACCGAGATCATGGGACGACCCGGCCACTGGTGTGGTGGTTCGCAAGTCCGCATCTTTTTGCAGCTTACTCGTTTGCGGACTTGCGAACCAAAACCACACCAGAATCATGACTCTGGTGTCTTTTGAATTCGCTCGTTCGCTACGGACGGTGCTGTGAAACGAGGCGAACGAGCGAATTCAGGACCTCAGGCAAGGGATAGTGTTTTCCATGGAGCTGAAGCTCTACGACACGCTGACGAAGGAGAAGCGCGTTTTCACGCCGCTCGATCCTGACAACGTGCGCATGTACGTGTGCGGACCGACGGTCTATGACTTCGCGCATATCGGCAACGCGCGTCCGGTGATCGTGTTCGACGTGCTGTTTCGGCTGCTGCGGCGCATCTACGGCGAAAAGCATGTCACCTACGTCCGCAACATCACCGATGTCGATGACAAAATCAACGATCGCGCCGCGCGGGATTTTCCCGGCCTGCCGCTGAACGAGGCGATCCGCAAGGTCACCGAGGAGACGGAGAAGCAGTTTCACGCCGACGTCGATGCGCTCGGTTGCCTGCGGCCAACCGTCGAGCCACGCGCGACCGAACATATCGCCGAGATGCGCGAGATCATCGAAAAGCTGATCGCGGGTGGCAATGCCTATGCCGAACAGGATCACGTCCTGTTCAAGGTGGCGTCCGATCCGAATTATGGCAAGCTCGCGCGGCGCTCTTTGGACGAAATGCTCGCCGGTGCGCGCGTCGACGTCGCTCCCTATAAGCACGATGCGATGGACTTCGTGCTGTGGAAGCCCTCCAAGCCTGGCGAACCGTCGTGGCCATCGCCGGGTGGCATCACAGCGCAGGGGCGCCCGGGCTGGCATATCGAATGCTCGGCGATGTCATGGAAGCATCTCGGCGAGCAGTTCGACATTCACGGCGGCGGCATCGATCTCGTGTTTCCGCATCACGAGAACGAACTGGCGCAATCGTGCTGCGCATTTCACAAAGAGCGCATGGCCAATGTCTGGATGCACAACGGCTTCCTTCAGGTCGAAGGCGAGAAGATGTCGAAAAGCCTCGGCAACTTCGTCACGATCAGGGAGTTGCTGACAGGCTGGCGCGGCCGTTCATGGCCCGGCGACGCATTGCGGTTTGCGATGATGCAGACGCAATATCGCTCACCGATCGATTGGTCATTGGCTGCGTGTGACAATGCATTCAATACGCTGAAGGATTTTTTCAGCGTAGCAGCACCTCCGGCCTCAAGAGAACCTCCCGCTTCAGTTATCGAAGCCCTGGCTGACGATCTGAACATACCCAGGGCGATCGCGGAATTGCATGCCTTGCGCAAGCAGGTTCGCGATCCGGGAGATGAAGCTGCAACCGCACTGGGTAACGCGCTTGCGTTTCTCGGCCTCGATGCTGCGCGGTTCGTGGCATGGGTTGCCAAAGCCGATGCCAGCGCTGTTTCCAAAGCGGGCAATGTCGATGATCTGATTGCGGATCGTGCAGCTGCGCGTGCGCGAAGGGATTTCAAGGAATCCGACCGCATCCGCGACGAACTCGCCGCCCGAGGCATTGTGTTGAAGGACGGCAAGGATGCCGATGGCAAGCCTGTGACCACATGGGAGATTGCACGATGACAAAGCCGGACACGCCTTTTCCAAAGCACTGGCGCTATTACATCGTGTTGAAATGGGTAGTGATCGTGGCAGCCGTCGTGATCGCGCTCAAGCTGTTTGGAGCTTTTTGATCCAATGGGAAAGGCGCTTCCCAAGGTCGGCCTGCGGCCGTTTCTTTCCGAGGACACTCCGGTGCTCGCGGCGATCTTCGTCGCCAGCATCGATGAACTGGCCGAGGAAGATTATTCGGACGCGCAGCGTGAGGCCTGGGCCAGCGCCGCCGAGGACGAAAGCAAATTCGGCAAGCGTATTGCGGGCCAGTTGACGCTGGTGGCAACCATCGAAAGTTCGCCGGTGGGCTTTGCCTCGCTGAAGGGCAAGGACCATCTCGATTTGCTCTACGTGCATCCGGGCTTTGCGCGGCAGGGCGTCGCCACGGCGCTTTGCGATGCGCTGGAGAAACTTGCCGGCGCACGCGGCGCGACTGCGTTGACGGTTGAAGCCAGCGATACCGCGGAGCCTTTTTTTGCCAGCCGCGGCTATACGAGCCAGCAGCGCAGCACGGTAACCGTCGGCGGCGAATGGCTGGCAAATACCACAATGAAGAAATCACTGAGCGGCGACGCGCCGCGAGGCGAGATGCCGGGAAGACCATTATGAGCCGTGAACGCCTCTATCTGTTCGACACAACGCTGCGCGATGGCGCGCAGACCAACGGCGTTGATTTCACGCTGCACGACAAGCAGATCATCGCAAATATGCTCGACGATCTCGGCATCGATTATATCGAGGGCGGTTATCCGGGTGCGAACCCGTCGGATACGGAGTTCTTTTCCGCCAAGCCGAACTTCGATCATGCAAAGTTCACCGCCTTCGGCATGACGCGCCGTCCGGGCCGTTCGGTGTCGAACGACCCCGGCATCGCGGGATTGCTTGAAGCGAAAGCCGACGCGATCTGCTTTGTTGCAAAATCGTCCGAATATCAGGTGCGGGTGGCGCTTGAGACCACCAACGAGGAAAATCTTGCCTCGATCCGCGACAGCGTGAGCGCGGCGAAGGCGGCCGGTCGGGAGGTCATGCTCGACTGCGAACACTTCTTTGACGGCTACAAGGAGAACCCGCAGTTCGCGCTGGCCTGCGCCAAGGCGGCATATGATTCAGGCGCGCGCTGGGTGGTGCTGTGTGACACAAACGGCGGCACGATGCCAAACGAGATTGAGGCCATCGTCGGCGACGTTGTGAAGCACATTCCCGGCGATCATGTCGGCATCCATACCCATAATGACACCGAGCAGGCAGTCGCGAATACGCTCGCCGCGGTGCGCGCGGGCGCGCGGCAGATTCAAGGCACGCTCAACGGGCTGGGGGAGCGCTGCGGCAATGCCAATCTCTGCTCGCTGATCCCGACGTTGAAGCTGAAGAAGGAATTTGCCGACAAGTTCGAAATCGGCGTTTCGCAAGAGAAACTCACGACGCTGGTGCATGCTTCTCGCGCCCTTGACGATATTCTCAACCGCGCGCCGGATCGTCACGCGCCATATGTCGGGGAAAGCGCATTCGTCACCAAGACGGGCATCCACGCGTCGGCGGTTCTCAAAGACCCGCAGACCTACGAGCACATCGCGCCGGAGGCTGTCGGTAACCACCGCAAGGTTCTGGTCTCCGATCAGGCCGGCCGTTCCAACGTCATCGCGGAGCTGGAGAGGGCCGGTATTCCGTTCGATAAAAACGATCCCAAGCTGACTCGTCTGGTTGAGGAGATGAAGGAGAAGGAAGCGGCGGGCTATGCCTATGAGTCCGCGGATGCTTCTTTCGATCTGCTGGCGCGCCGAACGCTCGGCAAGGTGCCGGATTATTTCAAGGTTGTGCAGTTCGATGTGAACGTCGAGCAGCGCTACAATGCGTTGGGTCAGCACGTCACTGTGGCGATGGCGGTGGTGAAGGTCGATGTCGCCGGAGAAATGCTGATCTCGGCGGCGGAAGGTAATGGCCCGGTCAATGCGCTCGACGTCGCGCTGCGCAAGGACCTTGGCAAGTATCAAAAATATATCGAAGGCCTGAAGCTGGTCGATTATCGCGTGCGTATCCTCAATGGCGGCACGGGGGCGATCACCCGCGTGCTGATCGAGAGCGAGGACGAGGCGGGCGAACGCTGGACCACGGTGGGCGTATCGCCCAATATCATCGATGCTTCGTTTCAGGCGCTGATGGATTCGGTGATTTACAAGCTGGTGAAGTCCGGCGCACCTGCGTAAACGCGTTCCGGCGGAAGGAGAAAGCGCCGATGCTCGATCATGTTTCGGTAGGCGTTTCCGATCTTGAACGGGCTGCGCGCTTCTATGGAGCTGCGCTCGGGCCGCTCGGCCTGACAAAACTGGTCGTGCGTTCTGCGACGATCGGGTTCGGAAAAAGCTATCCCGAATTCTGGATCAATCTGCGTCCGAACATGACGCGTGTATCGCCGGACAGTGGTACGCACATTTGTCTCCGCGCAAGGACAACAAACGAGGTTGAGGCGTTTTATGCCGCGGCTCTGGGGGCAGGCGGCACAGACGATGGACCGCCCGGCGTGCGTCCGCATGATCGCGTCAAATACTTCGCCGCGTTTGTTGCCGATCCGGACGGAAACCGTATTGAGGCGGTAACATTCCTGAAAGACGATCAGCCGTCGGCTTGAAGGAGGCTATAGCCGGCTCGCGACCTGGTCGTCCATCAGCTTGGCCGCTTCGGAAACCTGCGCGGCGGCTTTATGAAGCGTGGGGAGAATGTCCTCGACGTGATCGGCGGTCAAAATATCGACCCACAGGTTGGCGCGGATGAATTCCGTCTGCTTCATGTGATCAATCAGTACGAGCAGGGGATTCCAGAACCCCTCGATGTTCGCGAGCAGGATCGGCTTGCTGTGGCGGCCGAGCTGCGACCACGTCATCTGCTCGACCAGTTCTTCCAGTGTACCGACGCCGCCGGGGAGCGCGACGAACGCATCGGAGTGCTCAAACATCAGTTGTTTGCGCTCGTGCATATCTTTGGTGACGATGAGCTCCTGCGCGTCTTTCAGGACATGCTCCCGTTTCGTCAGGAAGGTTGGGATGATGCCGGTGACCTTGCCACCGTGGTCGAGTGCGCCGGCCGCAACAGCGCCCATCAGGCCGATAGAGCCGCCGCCATAGACCAAGCCGACGCGGTTTTCGGCAAGGGTCTTGCCGAAGGCTGTGGCCGCTTTGACGAATTCGGGATTGGTACCGGGGCCGGAACCGCAATAAACGCAGACATTCTTGATAGTATTCATATTATGCGATGTGGCATCGCATTGCGACATCGTCAAGACGCGCATCTTGCGGCGCACAGCCGATTGTTTCTCGAATCGCGATTTTAAAGGAAAAGAACCGCTTGGCGGGGTGCGAAAGGCGCCGGAACGCTCTATATGTTGCGTATGACTCCACCATGTGACATTGCGGCATGCGCCGCTTCCGGCCGCGTCCGGCAGCCCCAGGGCGGCCGACACTAAAATGGCCGACCTCTATCCCGCCGGCCCTGCAGAGGCGCTGAACAACGCCCAGCCACCCGCCGATATGAATGCCGAGAAAGCCACGCTGTTCGGAACGCTGGCGCATCTGTGGCCGTATATCTGGCCGGGCGACCGCGCCGATCTGAAGATGCGCGTCGTCTGGTCGATGGTGTTGTTGCTCATCGCCAAAGCCGCGACGCTGTTTGTCCCCTTCACCTTCAAGTGGGCTGTCGATGCACTGACCGGCGCCGATACTGCACCCGTACAGTCGTCGAACTGGGCGCTATGGCTGATCGCTTCGCCGCTCATCATGACACTTAGCTATGGCGCCATCCGCATTGTCATGATGGTGCTGACGCAGTGGCGTGACGGCCTCTTTGCCAAGGTGGCGATGCATGCGGTACGCAAACTGGCGTTTCTCACCTTCGTGCATATGCACGAACTGTCGCTGCGCTTTCATCTGGAACGCAAGACCGGTGGCTTGACCCGAGTGCTGGAGCGCGGCCGCACCGGCATCGAGACCATGGTGCGCATGGTCATCCTTCAACTTGCGCCGACCATTGTCGAACTGGCTTTGATGATGGGCGTGCTGTTGTGGCAGTTCGACTGGCGCTACGTGCTTGTGACGTTCGTCACCGTCGTCGTGTACATGCTCTACACTTACTACGCGACCGAATGGCGAATCGAGATTCGTCGCCGGATGAACGATTCCGATACCGAAGCCAACACCAAAGCGATCGATTCGCTGCTGAACTACGAGACGGTGAAATACTTCAGCGCCGAGGAGCGTGAAGCGCGGCGCTACGACAAATCCATGGAGCGCTATGAGCGCGCCAGCGTTCACACCTACACGTCGCTTGCGGTGCTGAATACGGGCCAGGCGGTGATCTTCACGTTCGGTCTCACAGCGACCATGCTGATGTGCGCTGTCGGGATTCGCAACGGCACCAATACTGTCGGCGATTTCGTCATGATCAATGCCATGATGATCCAGCTTTATCAGCCGCTGAATTTCATGGGCATGGTGTATCGCGAAATCAAACAAGCGATCATCGACATCGAAAAGATGTTCGGCGTGCTGTCTCGCAATCCGGAAGTGAAGGATGTGCCGGGTGCAACGCCGCTGCAGATTTCAGCTGGTACCGTTCGCTTCGAAGACGTTCGGTTCTCGTATGATCAGGAACGACCGATCCTGAAAGGGCTCTCGTTCGAGGTGCCCGCTGGCAAGACCGTTGCCATTGTTGGTCCGTCGGGTGCGGGAAAATCGACGATCTCCCGGTTATTATTCCGGTTGTACGATGTCAGCGGCGGCAAGATCACAATCGATGGTCAGAACATTCGCGACATCACGCAGTCGTCGCTGCGCGCGTCGATCGGCATGGTGCCGCAGGACACCGTGCTATTCAACGACACTATCCGCTACAACATCCGCTATGGCCGGTGGGATGCGAGCGATGCCGAGGTAGAAGCAGCCGCGATGATGGCGCAGATCGACGGTTTCATCCGCCTGTCGCCGGACGGCTATGAGACCGAGGTCGGCGAGCGTGGGCTGAAACTCTCCGGCGGCGAGAAGCAGCGGGTTGCGATTGCGCGCACGATCCTGAAGGGGCCGCCGATTCTTGTGCTCGACGAGGCGACATCGGCTCTCGACAGCCATACCGAGCGTGAAATCCAGGATCAGCTGGAGAAGGTCGCGCGCGGCCGAACGTCGCTGGTGATCGCGCACCGGTTGTCGACCATCGTCGGCGCGGACGAAATTATCGTGCTGGATCAGGGCCGGATTTCCGAGCGCGGGACCCACGCGCAGCTTCTGGCGGCAAATGGCCTTTACGCCAGCATGTGGAACAGGCAACGTGAGGCCCAGGAAGCGCGGGAAAAGCTGGCCATGATGGCCGACGAGAACATCGCGCCCAATCGCGCGCCGCCACCGGTCGACGATCCGCTGGTTGCGCCGGAAGCCGCAGAATAGTTTTAGGTCTCATTCAACGCAGGTTCTTGAACGCATGTCCGTCGTTAAGTCCATTCGCGACCAGATTCCGCCGATCCATCCGGAAGGCTATCCATTCATCGGGGCTTTTGCCTTCGCCAGCCTGATCCTGTTCTGGATCTGGACGCCGCTGGGCTGGATCGGATCCGCTTTGACGGTCTGGTGTGCGCTGTTCTTTCGCGACCCGGTACGGGTGACGCCGGTGCGCGAAGGCATCGTGGTGTCGCCGGCTGATGGCCGCGTCTCGATGGTGGTGCAAGCCGTGCCGCCAGCTGAACTTGGTCTCGGCGACAAGCCTTTGCCACGCATCTCGATCTTCATGAGCGTGTTCAACTGCCACGTAAATCGCAGCCCGGTGGCCGGACGGATTGATCGCATCGCTTACCGCCCCGGAAAATTCCTCAACGCCGATCTCGACAAGGCGAGCGAGGACAACGAGCGCAACTCGCTGGTGATTTCGACGCCGGCTGGCCGTATCGGGGTCATCCAGATTGCCGGGCTGGTGGCCCGGCGCATCGTGTCGTTCGTGAAGGAAGGCCAGGTACTCGGGGCGGGCGAGCGCTTCGGGCTCATCCGGTTCGGTTCGCGGCTCGACGTGTTCCTGCCCGAAGGCGCCAAGGCGCTGGTATCGGAAGGCCAGACGGCCATTGCGGGTGAAACCGTGCTGGCCGATTTCAAGCTCGGCGACGGCGGACGCAGCTACCGGGTGGATTAACCAAGCCCGCGATCACCAGTGGGGTGGTTCGCAAGTCCGCAATATCTTCTCAACACGTCCTTTTGCGGATTTGCGGACCAAAACCACACTAGAATCATGATTCCAGTGTCCTTTTGAATCCGAAGTTCGCTCCGGAGCGTGCCGCAAAATGAGGTGAACTTCGGATTCAGGACACTAGCAGGCTTTTCGCCACAATGGCGAAGCTGGTAGGGGATTGCTATATAAGGGCTTATGGACATGCCTCCTGACCCTAGAACGCCTGATCTGCGCCGCCGCCGGTTTCGCCAGATTCCGATCCGGATGCTTGTGCCCAACGTCATTACGTTGCTGGCGATCTGTGCGGGGCTGACCGCGATCCGGCTGTCGATCGAAGGCCGCAACGAACTGGCGCTCGCAGCGATCGTGTTCGCAGCGGTACTCGACGGCATCGATGGCCGCGTGGCGCGCATGATCAAGGGCCAGTCCCGTTTCGGTGCGGAACTGGACAGCCTCGCGGACTTCGTCAATTTCGGCGTTGCGCCGGCGCTCATCCTGTATTTCTGGCAGTTGCATGATTTGAAGAACGTCGGCTGGATCGCGGCGATGATCTTTGCGATCAGCGGAGGCCTGCGGCTGGCCCGTTTCAATGCCACCATGGACGATCCGAACAAGCCGGCCTTTGCCGGAAACTACTTCACTGGCGTTCCGGCGCCGCTGGGCGCGCTTTGCGTCTTGTTACCGATGTACCTCGTGTTCATCGGCGCGCCGCAACTACCGGCTCCGATCACGGCGCTGTTCACGCTGTCAATCGCATTCCTGATGGTGTCGCGGCTGCCGGTATTCTCGGGCAAGATGATCGGCGGCAGGATCGCTCCAGACATGGTTCTGCCGGTTGTCGTGCTCGTGGTGTTGTTCATCGCCGTTCTGATCAGCTATCCGTGGCATCTCCTGACAGGCGGCTCGCTGATTTATCTGTTCAGTCTTCCGCTTGGGTGGGCATCCTACCGCGCCCACGAGCGCCGCGCGCGCGCGGCCGCAACAGTGAGCGAGCCGAGCTATTCAAGCCCTGCAACAGCGGATTTCAATGCCGTCATCGATCCTGTTAAGGATGACCGGCCGCCACGGCTGAACTGACCGCCAACCGCCTTGGCGCGCCCTTATGGTTAATTATCTCCTGCGATTTTTAGCCATGGCTTCCGTACCGATGCCCGCTGTTTGAGACGGTTTCTGCCGCATTCACTGCAATCTTGCCGCGCTCCGGCATCAATTCGATAACCTTTACCCGACCTTAATTGCCCCGACGCTAGTGTCCCAATGCGCGCTCAGAACGGGCCGCGCTGTATTGTTGCGTCGGAGTTTGAAATGGATATCGCCACCGGGGCCGGGTTGCTCGCTGGTATTGCCGTTCTCGTCACCTTGATCTTGATGGGCGGCGATTTCCGAATTTTCTACGACATTCACGCCATCATCATCATCGGAGGCGGTTCGTTTGCCGCCACGCTGATCCGTTTCCCCTTCGTCGCGATAGTCCACGGCATGCCGATGGGCCTGAAATATGCGTTCACGATGCGGCAAACGACGTCGCGCGAACTGGTCGACGAACTTGCGCAGATCGCAGAGGTGGCTCGCAAGCAGGGACCCGTGGGACTTGAGAAAGTCGAAACCGATGACCCGTTTCTTGCCAAAGGCATCCGGTATGTCGCCGACGGCTATGATATGGATTTCATCCGCGACAACCTCGAGCGCGACCGCGACAACTTTCTGATGCATCTCGATGAGGGGCAGAAGATCTATCGTGCCATCGGTGATTGCGCCCCGGCCTTCGGCATGATCGGCACCCTGATCGGCATGGTACAGATGTTTTCCAATATGTCCGATCCGTCGAAGCTGGGTCCCTTCATGGCGGTGGCGCTGCTGGCGACGTTGTACGGTGCGCTGGTGGCAAACCTGTTTTGTCTCCCGATCGCCGACAAGCTGCACGTCAAACTGACCGACGAGGATACCAATCGCACCCTGATCATCGATGGCATCCTGATGATCCGCGATGCCAAGTCACCGACACTGGTCCGCGAAATGCTGCTGGCTTACCTGCCCGAAAAGCATCGCCATGAAGAGGGCGAGCCGGTTCCGGCTTGACCTTTCGCGCTTGATGTAAGGCAGCTCAGTCCATGGCCAAGAAAAAGAAGGGTGCAGCACACGCAGGAGGGCACGGCTGGTTCGTGACCTTCGCCGATCTCATGGCGCTGCTCATGAGTTTCTTCGTGATGCTCGTGGCTTTCTCCACACAGGATCAGCAGAAGCTGAAAATCGTCGCCGGTTCGATGCGGGATGCGTTCGGCGTTCAGAACGCATCGCGTTTCTCGGGTCTCATCGAGTCCGATGGCTTGCCGACGCGCCCCAAGATGCGGAACGTTGCACATATCCCGCCGGAAGAGGCGTCCAACAATCCAACGCCAGATCAGGAAGACAAGAACAAGACAGCCGGCGCGCGCATGAAGACCGACCGCGAATTTGCGCTCGCCTCCGCGTCACTTCGCCAGGCGCTACAGGACCTGCCGGAGATTTCCGAACTATCCAAGCATATCATGTTCGAGGAAACCAAGCAGGGGCTCAACCTCGAGATCGTCGATCAGGATGGCCGATCAATGTTCGCTGACGGTTCCAAGCAACCGCTGGAGCGGACGCGGCGTCTGCTTCAAAAGCTGGCCGCGCCGCTCAAGGCGACGCCGCTGCGCGTCGCCATTGTCGGTCACACCTCGGCAGGCTTCCTGCCGTCGCGTTCTGGCTATGACGGCTTTGACCTGTCTGCGGATCGTGCGAACGTCGTGCGCCAGATCCTCGAGCAGGAGGGCTTGCCGGCCTCCCACGTGTTCTCCGTTTCGGGCAAGGCCGACACCCAGCCGCTGTTTCCGGACGATCCCTCGCTGGCCGCAAACCGGCGTGTGACGATTACGTTGATGCGAGAAGATCCACCACTCCCGCCTAATCTGAAGCCCTGACTTGGGTGTATTATTATACCTCTAGCTCCTGTTTCCAGGTTCCCTGTCGATGCGTCGCAGTAGACATCGGATGGCAGTGCTATAAGAAGCGCCACTCAAAAGTGATCACCGGCTTGCCGGGATCAAAAGACACCGTCAGGGCGTTTCTTCGATCATGGCTGCCAGCGATACATCCGCCGATACGCCCCAAGAGGTACCGGTAAGAACCGGGTTTTGGGCCCTCACTCTCGGCAGCATCGGGGTGGTGTTCGGCGATATCGGTACATCGCCTTTGTATGCCTTCCGCGAGGCCGTCCACAACGCGACCAACGGCGGTCCCGTCTCGCGTGAGATCGTTCTCGGCGTCCTGTCGCTGATTCTCTGGTCGCTCATCGTTGTCGTCACCGTCAAATATGTGCTGCTGCTGCTGCGCGCCGACAACAATGGCGAAGGCGGAACACTGTCGCTGATGGCGCTCGGCCAGCGAGCGCTGGGGCGGCGCAGTTGGCTCCTCCTCGCGCTCGGCGTGATCGGGGGATCGATGTTCCTCGGCGATGCGATGATCACGCCGGCTATTTCCGTCCTTTCCGCAGTCGAAGGTTTGAAGATCGCCGCACCGGCGCTTGAGCACTATGTCGTTCCGCTGGCGATCTTAATTCTCGTTTGTTTGTTCGCTGTACAAAGTCGCGGAACCGCGCTGGTTGCCAGCGCTTTCGGCCCCGTCATGATTCTCTGGTTTCTGACGCTTGGTGTGATGGGATTGATGCATATCAGCGACGATCCGGGCATCGTCCATGCCATCAATCCGATTTTTGCCGTGCAGTTCTTGCTGACACACGGTGTGATCGGTCTGGTGATTCTCGGCGCGGTGTTTCTCGCCGTTACGGGCGGTGAGGCGCTGTATGCCGACCTGGGTCACTTCGGCCGCAAACCGATCCAGACGGCGTGGTTCTATTTCGTGTTGCCGTGCCTGTTGCTGAATTACTTCGGGCAGGGCGCTTTGGTTCTGTCGCATCCCGCTGCAATCGAAAACCCGTTCTATCGCATGGTGCCGGAAAAATTCCTGGTGCCACTGATCTGCCTTGCGACGGCGGCGACCGTCATCGCCAGTCAGGCAGTAATTACCGGTGCATTCTCGCTGGTACGTCAGGCCATTCAGCTCGGTCTGCTTCCACGGTTTGAGGTTCGCTATACCTCTGAAGCACACGCCGGGCAGATCTATCTGCCGCGGGTCAATGTGATGCTGTTGATCGGTGTGTTGCTCCTTGTCGGACTGTTCCGCACCTCAAGCGGTCTGGCATCGGCGTACGGCATCGCAGTGTCCACCACGATGGTTTGCGACGGCCTCATGTGTTTCGTCGTGATCTGGAAGCTTTGGAATTGGCGCGCCGCGACTGCGGCCGCGCTGATCGTCCCTCTGGTGGTCGTCGATCTGACGTTCCTGACTGCGAACCTTCTGAAGCTGCTTCAGGGCGCGTGGGTGCCGGTGCTGTTCGGAATTCTGATGGCGGGTCTGATCTGGACATGGCGCCGTGGCACCGTGATCCTCATCAACAAGACCCGTCGCACGGAAGTGCCGCTGGCCGATCTCATCAAGAGTCTCGAAAAGCGGCCGCCCCACATCGTGAAGGGCACCGCCGTTTTTCTCACCAGCGATCCTGCATACGTTCCGACTGCGTTGCTGCACAACCTCAAGCACAACAAAGTTCTCCACGAACACAATGTCATACTGACCATCCACACCGCCGAGATGCCGCGCGTCGACGTGGCTGATCGCGTGCGAATGGAAAACATCAGCGAAAAGTTCTCGACGGTCCGGCTCACCTTCGGCTTCATGGAATCGCCGAACGTGCCAAAGGCCCTTGCGATTGCCCGCAAGCTCGGCTGGCAGTTCGATATCATGTCGACGTCGTTTTTCGTTTCCCGGCGTTCGCTGAAACCCTCCGCGCAATCCGGCATGCCGCTTTGGCAGGACCACCTGTTCATCGCCATGAGCCGATCCGCAAACGACGCCACCGACTATTTCCAGATCCCGACCGGACGCGTGGTGGAGGTTGGTACTCAGGTAACCATCTGATCGATTTGGCAGATTCGGGGCTATTTGCTACTAATCCATGTGATTATCGCATGTCAGAGGCGCGAAAACAGGCTAACGTATGCGTTCGGCGCGGGCGTATAGGCCTGCTGCGTTGCATTGTGCAGTGAACAATTGAGGCGCTTTCTTCGATGGCCGATACGATAACAACCGCGGTGGAAACACCGGCGGCAAATGGGCATGGTGAGACGCATTCCACCGCGTCCTTCAAGGGGTTGATGCTTGGAAGTATCGGCGTTGTCTACGGCGATATCGGCACTAGCCCGCTGTACGCGTTTCGCGAAGCCGTGACCGCTGCTGGTGCAACGACGACAAGCGCGAATCCCGAGGCGGTCCTGGGCGTCCTGTCCTTGATCCTCTGGGCGCTGATCGTTGTGGTCACACTCAAATATGTTCTCATTTTGCTGCGCGCCGACAACAACGGCGAGGGCGGTACACTCGCGCTAATGGCGCTCGCTCAGCGAGCATTGAAAACGAGTGGCGGCATTGTCGTGCTGCTTGGAATTATCAGCGGGGCTTTGTTTTACGGCGACGCGGTCATCACCCCGGCGCTGTCGGTGCTTTCGGCGATCGAAGGCATCAAGCTCGTGACGGTGGCGTTCGATCAATACGTCGTGCCGCTAACAGTACTTATTCTGATCGCGCTATTCGCAGTCCAGTCGCGTGGGACTGCACGCGTTGCGTCGTTCTTTGGCCCGATCATGTGCGCCTGGTTTGTTATTCTTGCGGTTGCTGCCATCCCGCAAATCGCACGGCATCCGCAGGTGCTGCAGGCTCTCAACCCGGCATATGCCCTGTCTTTCCTGATACATCATGGCCTCATTGGCCTCGTGACGTTAGGTGCCGTTTTCCTCGCGGTAACCGGCGCTGAAGCGCTCTATGCTGACCTTGGCCATTTCGGAAAGCGGCCGATCCGGGCCGCTTGGCTCGCGATCGTGCTGCCTTCGCTGGCCCTCAACTATCTCGGGCAGGGGGCGCTCGTGATCGTCGATCCGAAAGCCATTGAAAATCCATTCTTCTTGATGTTTCCGGGCTGGGCGCTGGTTCCGATGGTGTTATTGGCGACTGTCGCCACTGTCATAGCCAGTCAGGCCGTCATTACTGGGGCCTACTCTTTGACACGCCAGGCCATTCAGCTCGGCTTGATGCCGCGTTTCGAGATAACCCACACGTCCGAGGCGCATTCCGGTCAGATCTATATCCCACGCGTTAATGCGCTGCTGCTCATCAGCGTCCTGTTGCTGGTTATGTTGTTTCGCTCATCCAGTTCGCTGGCCTCGGCCTACGGCATCTCTGTGACCGGCACGATGGTGGTCACGGCGATGATGGGTTTCGTCGTTATCTGGAAGGTATGGAAGTGGTCGCCGCTCGCTGCGGCTGCTTTGATCTTGCCGTTTCTCGCAATCGATCTGACGTTCCTGGTGGCAAACCTGCTCAAGGTTTTTGAAGGCGGCTGGGTGCCGCTGGCGCTTGGCGGCATCGTGATGCTGTTGATGTACACGTGGCGGCGCGGCAGCAGACTGCTCTATGAGAAGTCGCACAGGCAGGAAATTCCTCTCACCGATCTGATCGCTATGCTGGAGAAGAAGCCGCCACAGCGGGTGCCCGGCACAGCTGTGTTTCTGACCAGCAATCCGGATTTTGCTCCAACGGCACTGATGCACAGCTTGAAGCACTACAAGGTGCTGCATCAGAAGAATGTCATTCTCACCATCGAGATCGCGCCGACACCGCGGGTGGATATCGGAGAGCGTGTGCGGCTTGAAGATGTCAGCGAGATGTTCTCCAAGGTCACGCTCAAGTTCGGATTCATGGAATCGCCGAATGTTCCGAAAGCGCTTGCCATTGCCCGCAAGCTTGGCTGGCAGTTCGACATCATGTCGACATCGTTCTTTCTGTCCCGCCGTGCCTTGAAACCAGCCGCACGGTCAGGAATGCCACGCTGGCAGGATCATCTTTTCATCGGCATGAGCCGTTCGGCGAACGACGCCACGGACTACTTCCAGATCCCGACTGGCCGCGTGGTGGAAGTCGGCACGCAGGTTACGATTTAGGGGCGCCCGGCAGCCGGCTACGCTTGATTTTCCTGCCACAAAAAGAGAGGTTGTGCGCCGTTCGCACTTAATCTTGGGGGCGTGATTTATTCACCCTTCGCGGAGGTCTATGTGTCACAGGCTGGAAAAGTTCACGATTTGACGGCGGAAGAGGTGGCCGCTGGAATTGCACAGGGGCACTATCTCCTGATCGATGTGCGGGAGCCGAATGAGGTCGCGGCCGAAGCCTATCCGAACGCGGTAGTCTTGCCGCTCTCGACGTTCGATCCGGCGGAAATTCCCGACCCTCAGGGCAAGACGGTGGTTTTTGCCTGCCGCTCCGGCAAGCGTTCGGTAACTGCATCGCTGGCCGCGCAAGCCGCCGGCAAGCCGTATGACTCGCATCTTGCCGGTGGCATGCTGGGATGGAAGGCGGCCGGGCTGCCGTCCAAAACAGGCGGCTGATCCTCGTGAACAGGATTTTCGCGGACCTGCCAAACACCATTTTTGATGTCATGTCGCAGGCAGCGCGCGACCTCAACGCGATCAATCTGGGGCAAGGGTTTCCAGAGGATTCCGGTCCGCTCGATGTCAGGGAAAGAGCCGCTGACGCCGTCCTGAATGGCTACAACCAGTATCCCTCAATGATGGGGATACCGGAGCTGCGTCAGGCCATCGCCACCCATTACGCCCACTGGCATGGCTTGCAGCTCGATCCCATGAGCGAGGTGATGGTGACCTCGGGGGCGACGGAGGCGCTGACGGGATCGATCCTCGGGCTGGTTCAGCCGGGCGACGAGGTCCTTGTCTTCCAGCCGATGTACGATTCCTATGTTCCAATCATCCGGCTGGCCGGCGGCATTCCCAAATTCTTGCGTCTGGAGCCACCACACTGGCGGCTGCCGGAAGAGGCGATCCGCGCTGCGATTACGCCGAAGACGCGTTATGTCATTCTCAACAATCCGCTCAATCCGGCCGCCGTGGTCTATCCGCGAGAGGACCTCGAGATGCTCGGGCGAATTTGCCAAGAGCACAACCTGATCGCTATTTGCGATGAGGTCTGGGAGCATGTGGTGTTCGACGGCCGCGAGCACATTCCGCTGATCACAATTCCAGGCATGCGCGATCGCACGGTGAAGATCGGATCGGCCGGGAAGATTTTTGGCCTGACCGGCTGGAAGATCGGTTTCGTCTGCGCCCCGCCGCAGATCCTGCGCGTGCTCGCCAAGGCGCATCAGTTCATCACCTTCACGACTGCACCCAGCCTTCAGGTTGCAGTCGCTTACGGCCTTGGTAAACCGGACGACTATTTCCTGCAAATGCGGACCGATCTGGCGCGCAGCCGCGATCGTTTGAGCAAGGGCCTGTCCAGCCTTGGTTTCCCGGTGCTGCAATCGCAGGGGACTTATTTTCTCAATGTCGATCTCGCGCCGCTTGGATTGAATGAAAGCGACGTGGCTTTCTGCAAGCGCATCGTGCATGAACACAAGGTCGCCGCCATTCCCGTGTCGGCCTTCTACGAGGAGAATCATGTCACGTCCGTCGTGAGATTCTGTTTCTCGAAGAAAGATGCAACGCTCGACACCGCACTTGAGCGGCTGACGCACGTTCTTCACGGTTGAGGAGGATACGGTGGCCGCTGGCGGGAAGAGGGGACTGATCTTCACTGCAATCGTTGCAGGTGGTCTTCTGGCTTCGACGCCATTCACGCAGGCGCAACAGCGCAGCGTGAACTTTTACAACTGGTCGAACTACATGGCGCCCGGCGTCCTCGAGCGGTTCACCAGGGAAACCGGCATCAAGGTCACCTACGACACATTCGACGCCAACGAGACGCTCGAGACCAGGTTGCTGGCCGGAAAGTCCGGCTATGACGTCGTGGTGCCGACAGCGTATTTCTTACAACGTCAGATCGCTGCGAATATTTTCCAGAAACTCGACAAGACGAAGTTGCCCAACCTTGCCAACGCGTGGCCGGAGGTGACCAAACGCCTCGCGGTTTACGATCCCGGCAATGCCTTTGCAGCCAACTACATGTGGGGCACCACGGGTATCGGGTACAATGTCAAGAAGTCGCAGGAAATCCTTGGCGCGGACGCCAAGATCGATTCCTGGTCGATGGTGTTCAAGCCCGAGAACCTTGCGAAATTCAAGGATTGCGGAATTCACATGCTGGATTCCGCGGATGATATCCTGCCGGCAGCGCTGAGTTATCTCGGCCTCAACCCGAATTCGACCAAGCAGGCCGATCTGGACAAGGCCGCGGATCTGATTGGCAAGGTGCGGCCCTATGTGCGCAAGTTTCATTCGTCGGAATATCTGAATGCGCTGGCGACCGGCGAAATCTGCTTCGTGGTCGGCTGGTCGGGCGACATCAAGCAGGCCCAGAGCCGTGCCGCGGAAGCCAAGAACGGCGTCGAGATCGGATATGCGATTCCGAAAGAGGGCGCACAGATGTTCTTCGACAACTTTGCCATCCCGGCAGATGCGCAGAACGTCGCCGAAGCCTATGAACTTATCAACTATCTCTATCGGCCAGACGTCGCTGCCAAGAATTCGGATTTCCTGTCCTATGCGAACGGTAATCTCGCCAGCCAGAAGCTGATCGACCCGAAGGTATTCAACGACAAGACGGTCTATCCGGATGACGCGACGCTCAACCGTCTATTCGTCATCACCGCGCGCGATCCCGCGACCCAGCGCATCATCAATCGTCTGTGGACGCGGGTGAAGACGGGCCGCTAATCAGCGCCAGCGGCGATGCAGCCAGAGCCACTGATCGGGATGTTCACGGACCCACCCTTCGATGACGGCATTGACCGCCTGCGTGGTGGCCTGCACATCGATCTTGCCTTCTGTATCACGGATCGGCTTGACCTCGTCCGATAGCTCCGCCCGGAAGCGATTGTTAGGCAACCGGACGATGCGGACGCCGTGGATAGGACACTCGACCTGCCGTGCGAGGCGAGCGAGCAGGGGATTGGCCTTGGCGGTGCGGCCGAAGAACGTGACGTCAACGCCGCGGCCGAAATGCTGATCCACCAGCATGCCGACATGCACGCCCTTTTGCAGTGCCTGTGCGAGCCGCAGGGGCGCGTCATGAGTGGTCGCGACCATCGTCCCCATATTGACGGACCGGATATTCTGGATCGCGCGATCGACCGCGGCGATGTTGGGGCGGCGAAACAACACTGCGGATTCCAGCCCGTAGGCAGGGCCCGCCAGCGCAGGCAGCTCCCAGTTAGCGAGATGGCTTGCGAAAATCAACGCGCCTTTGCCGTCGTCACGCAGCGCCTCGAACTTCTCGATAGTGCCGGGGGCAGGCTCAACGCGGCTGCTATCCCAATGTTCGGGATCGAGCTTCCAGATGTGATCCAGATGCGCGAACTCCGCACCAACGCGACCAAGATTGTCCCATACGCCCATGAGAATGGTGTCGATCTCGGTTGGCGACTTCTCCGGGAATGCCGCAGTCAGGTTGGCACGGCCGATCTTGTGTTCCGGCAACCAGGGACCGACAGCGCGCGTCACCGCTGCGAAGAAATTGGCGGTATGGTCGGGATCAAAATAGCGGGTGACCCGCAATAGGCCCACCGCGATCGCCCCGAGGATCGCTCCCGTCATAGGCTTTAGCGCGTCGCGCAGGATAGCTTTGGTGCGGAGGAGCAGGCGGCGCATCAGAATGTGACGACGATCTTGCCGAACACTTGCCGGCGTTCCATGCGCTTGAGCGCTGCGTCCACATCGTTGATCGGCACTTCAGTGTCGATCACGGGCTTCATACCGGCGGCCATCTTGTCGAGGCTGTCGGCAATGTTGCGGATAGTCGCTCCGAATGATCCGAAGATGCGGTACTGTTGCTGGAAAAGCTGCATCAGGTTGATCGTGGTTGTCGGGCCCGAGGTCGAGCCGCAGGTTACCAGCCGTCCGCCGCGCTTCAAGACCAGCAGGGAGCCGTTGAAAGTGTCAGCACCGACATGTTCGAAGACCACATCGACACCCCTCTTCTTGGTGATCTTGCGCGTCTCGCCTTCGAAGCGGTCCTTTCGGTAATTAATGACGTGGTCCGCGCCGAGTGCTTTTACGCCTTCGATCTTGGAGTCGTCGCCTACTGTGGTGATGACGGTGCAGCCGATGGCCTTTGCCATCATGATTGCGACGGTGCCGATGCCGGAGCCGCCGGCATGTACCAGCACGGTTTCACCTGGAAGCAATCTGGCGTTGTCGAACAGCATGTGCTGAACGGTTGAATACGCGATCGGCGCGCAGGCGGCGTCACGGTCGGAGACGCCGTCTGGTACCGGGATCACCAGCCGCTCATTGAGGTTCATCAGTTCGCGGGCGAAGCCGTCAACATGAAAGCCCATGATGCCGGCGACATTTTCGCAGAGGTTGTCGCGGCCAGCCTGACATGCGGGGCAAGTACCGCAGGTCAGCGCGCCGTACATCACGACTTTCTGCCCCGGCTGGAAGCGGGTTACGCCGTCGCCGATGGCAGCAATCTCGCCGGAGGCTTCCGCGCCAACCACGAGCGGAAGCTTGCGCTTGGCGAAAGCCATGCCGCGATAGCCCCAGACGTCGATATGGTTGAGCGCAACGGCCTTGACGCGGATCTGCACCTCGCCTGCGCCGGGTGGCGGGGGCGGCGGTGTATCCGCGACCACCAGCTGGCGGTCGGCAACGAGGGTGAGCGCGCGCATCAAGGCGTCCTGAAAGGCTGAATTTTCTTGCAGATTTGGACGTGGGTATCGCCGGTTCGGCGGAGGCCGTCAACCGCCGAACCCCGCCACCGCGGGCCTTTACATTGGTTCGCGGGTGAGGATCAGGGAGGCGTTCTGGCCGCCGAATCCGAACGAGTTCGACATCACGGCACTCACGCGGGCGTCGCGGGCCTTGTTGGGCACAACGTCGAACGGGATTGCCGGATCTGGCACATCGTAGTTGATGGTCGGCGGGATGCGCTGATGTTCCAAGGTCAGCAGGGAGAAGACGGCTTCCACCGCGCCCGCGGCCGAGAGCGTATGTCCGACCATCGATTTGTTCGATGATACCGGAATCTCTTTCGCGCGTTCGCCGAACACCGTCGAGATGCCGAGATACTCCATCTTGTCGTTCTCGGGCGTGCCGGTACCGTGCGCGTTAATGTAATCGATATGTTCGGTGCCGACGCCAGCGTCAGCAAGTGCGTTGTGGACGCAGCCGACGATCGGTTTGCCGTCCGGGCTTGAACGGGTGCGGTGGAAGGAGTCGGCAAGTTCACCGCAGCCGGCGATGACGCCAAGGATCTTCGCGCCGCGCGCAGTGGCGGCTTCCAAGCTTTCGAGTACCAGAGAGCCGGCACCTTCGGCCATGACGAAGCCGTCGCGGTTTTTGGAGAAGGGACGCACCGCAGCCTGCGGAGGATCGTTGTGAGTCGAGAGGGCGGACAGCAGCGAGAACCGGATCAGTGCTTCGGCATTGACCGAGCCATCTGTCGCCACGCACAACGCTGCGTCGGTTTCCCCGCGACGGATCGCCTCGACGCCGAGCTGAATCGCCGTCGCGCCCGATGCGCACGCGGTCGACAATGAAATTGGTGAGCCTTTGGTGCCGAAGGTATCGGCCAAATGATCGGCCACGGAGCCGAACAGGAAGCGGCGATGCAGATCAGTAAACCGCCCACTGCCGCTGGCATTGAGAAGAGCGTCGTAATCGATGCCGGACGTCATGCCGGTGGCGCGGGCGACGTCGTGCCGCGGTTGCCACTCGAGTTCGATGGGGGCGACCGCCAGAAACAGCGGGCCGGGGAAATCGCCCTTGGAGCCGATACCCGATTGCGCGACGGCTTCTTCGGTTGCGACGTCAGCAAGGCGCTCCGACAGCGTGGTGGATGAAAATGGTTCGACCGGAATGAAATCGATGGTACCGGCCATTGTGGTTTTGAGGCCGTTGGTCGGGAAACGCGTGATGGTCCGGATACCGGACTCGCCCGCGGTCAACTTGGCCCAGTTGTCAGACTTGCCTGCACCGAGGGATGTAACAACGCCCATGCCGGTGACGACAACGATGGGCCGTCCGAACTTGTCGCGCGTCGATGTCATCGTGCCCCCGTATCTCGCTAAACTGCCTCAACCAGCGCCATGCCTTCGCCACGCCAGTGACCGGCTCCGATTACTATAATCTGGGATGGCGGCTTCGCCATTTCAATCTCGACGCCGGTATTATCGTTTGGTGGAAACAGCGCGCCGCGCGAGATCGACAGCGCTGCGAGCGCCAGACCGAGCGGGAACTGAGCCTCCACGACATGGCCGAAAGGGGTGGCGGTGCCGCGGGTTGGAATATCGCGATGCTTATCGAGAAATGCACGCTCTTCTGAGGTTACGGGCGCAGCTCCGGTCGCGCCGGTAATGATTGCGCTGTTTCCTCCCACAGCTCCGATCTTTGACCATAGTCTGTCGAGCGCTGCGGTTACGTCGCCGGCGGTTTTGCGTCGTGCATGGTCCGAAACGACTTTGGTGAGCTTTGCGTATGGCTTTGCGCCGCGCGCCTGTGCGTGTTCCCTGGACTCGATAACGAGAAACACGCCGCCCGCACCGAGTGCAAAACCGTTGTCGCGCTCCCAGACCGGCGCAAATTTGTTCTTTAGATTGAAATCGCCGAACTCGTAAAGCATCAGCATTTCCTTGCGTTCGCTGTTCTGCGCAGCGCCGACAAGGGCAATGTCGCTTTGTCCGCCGAGGATGCGCGCCAAGGCGATGCGCGCAGCGTCTACGCCGGCGGCTTCCTCGCCCATGAAGGTCCTGGACGATCCCGTGACCCCGTGAACGATCGAGATGTTGCCGGCAAGCAAGTTCGAGAGCTGCGCCAAAAACAGCGTGGGGCGCAGGTCATTCATCAGCCGCTCGTTGAGCAGCGCCGGGTCGGCGTTGCCCTGGATGTTGGCGTTGACGATCGAGGAATCCACCGCAAGGTCGCGTTCGCCACCACCTGCGGCAACAATCATGTCCATCCGCGAGAGGATATCGGCATTGCCCTTGATGCCAGCGGAGTCGAGCGCGAGACCAGCCGCATATGTACCGATGCGCTGCCACGCCTCCATCTGGCGCTGATCGCCTTTCTTGGGGATCTGCGCATCGAAGCTCAGCTTGGTCATCGGATGAACGATGTAGGGCGCGAATGTCGTCTCATCGACGTTGATCGTTTTGGCGTTCAGTGCATCCCAATGCGCATCCAGCCCCTCGCCGAGAGATGTGGCGAGACCGATGCCCGTGATCCAGGCTTCGCGGGTTCCGCCTTTTGGTGAAGAGGTCTTAGTCATGAGCTATTGCCTGTTCAGGAAAGCCGATCTGCTTTGCCATCGATTCCATGTGCGCACGCAAATCAGGGTGCGGAAATGGTGTATGGCGGAAGGTCAGGGTCGCATTGCACTTCACCTTCCCGCCAACACTGACCTTGGCGTCGGTGATGGCGAAGCCCGAGCCGTCGTGGACCAGACTTGCATCGACCGTCAGCAACTCGCCGGGCTTCACGAAGTCGCGCATCTTTGCTTCCTTGACACTGGCGAGGAACGGCATGCGTTCGAACTTCAGGAGTGCGATCAGGAGCCAGCCGGACGTCTGCGCCATCGTTTCCGTCAGTAGCACGCCCGGCATCAGCGGATAGCCGGGGAAGTGTCCCTCGAAGACGGTACTGGTCGCAGGAACCCTCGACTCGACCGTAATCGTCCGCTTACCGACGTTGAGGTCGGTGATGCGGTCAACCATCTGGAAGTATTCGAGCTGCATGGCGGGGCGCGTCAGGCGCCCTTGGCGGCGACCAATTCGTCGATGCGCGCGCTGAGGTTCTTCAGGACAAAGTACTGCTCGGTCGTGGCCTTTCCGTCGTTGACCTCCTGCGTCCACTTCTCCAGCGGCAGTTTGATGCCAAATGCCTTGTCGATGGCGAAAGCGATGTCGAGGAAGTCGAGGCTGTCGATGCCCAGATCGTCGATCGCATGGCTTTCCGGGGTGATCGTGTCGCGAGGAATGTCGCACGTTTCCGCAATGATCGTGGCGACCTGATCGAATGTAGACGACATGCTAAGCCTTTGAGATTTTTGAGGTAAATGCCATTTCTGGCATGGAGCGCTGGGCTCGAAACCGTGCCACAAGCCCCTTTGGACGGGTTGAACCCCGTATATCGGAGCCATGATCCGAGTTCAATGGCGCAGCGTGGCAGCGAAATGACCGGTTTCGGACCCTAGTTGTGTCGAATCGGATCGGTTTTCTGTGCTGAAATATGTGCGCAATCCAGCCGGCCCATGAGGACGCAATCCTGCGTAGTTCGTAAATCGGCAAGGGTCATGGCGAGCCAGATGCCGACGCTCGTGAGTACTGCCGTAAAGGCGATGGCGGCCGCATTCGCGATCATGCGGTGACGATAGTCGTCGGGGCTTTCGCTGGTTCGTTCGTAGCCGGACACGTCGGCCGCGAGTCTTCCGGCCGGGGTGGCCGTTGGCCGCCGCGCTTGCGTACGCGGCCGGAATTTCAGCACGCGATGTTCGCCATCGGTCATGAGAGACAGGTCCAAATCAGCAAAGACATCCTAAGTCCACCGCAGAACATGTCTTCGGCAAAGAGGTTATTCCTGTGATGCCAAAAAGAATAGCTCGGAATCGAGCCTGTCGCGTATTGCGTTCGAAGCGCGGTTGAGGGTCATTGGAATAATGCCTTGAAAGTGAAAGGACAGCACACCGTTCAGCGAATTCCTGTGGGCGGACTTCCTGTGCCGTAGGGTGAGGCGCAAGACGGTCGATAGTGATTTCGCGAAGGCAATCGAGCAGGCGCTGTCGCTCGGCAAAAGCAAAGATACGATCGATCTGCCCGGCTGGCGTGGTCCCACGGACGATGACGAGGCATCCCGGGAACCCGATGAAATTGCGCGCTATGAATTTGGCGGCTCGTCGGACTCACTGCGGAAAGCGCGATGGAGCGCGCGCTCGAAGGGACCGCCAAATGCGAGAACCACAAGCGCGATCGCAAGAGCAACAATCACCAGCCGCCATAGTCCCAGCCCACAGACGATTCCGATGCAGGCTGTGAACCACACGCAGGCTGCACTCGTGAGGCCTTTCACCTTCGACTGATCGCTATGAACGATCACACCCGCGCCCAGAAAGCCGATGCCAGTGAGCAGCCCCTGGATGACGCGACTGGTTGCATCGGACAGCCGGCCGGCTTCCAGGGCTTCTGGATTGGCAAGCAGGACGACCGTTGCGGTGGCAAGACCCACCAGACCCAGCGTGCGAAGGCCAATGGGCTTTCCATGCAGGTCGCGGTTAAGACCGATGACTCCGGAGGCGACCGTTGCAACCCCGAGCCGCAGAATGATGTCCCACCAGTCAAGCAATGCAGTCGCCTTTCTGAACAGGCTGGTTACACCTTCGGCACGTGGCCCATCATATAGAATTCGTCGTTAGGCCGCATCCCTGTAACGCTCGCCATCCGATTTGACAGGGCAAAGAACGCCGCGATCGCGGCGATGTCCCAGATATTTGGTCATGGCAGGCGTCGGTGCGGAAGGTGGGAGCGCTTCGTGCATAGTCGAGGATAACTCCCGCGCAAAGCTAGCTGGGTTGCGCACGGCTGTCCCGCAGATGGCTGCGATCAGCGCAGGGGCTTTTTCAGCAACGAGAAGCGATCGGGATCGAGACCGAGCGAAGGCTGCAGCATCGGTGCGTCCAGCACGCGGGGAGCAGGACGCTCCGCAACGCTCCGGTCGAATGTCGGATCGTTCGGCGCTTCGCGATGGGATGTCGCGCCGCGCCAGCGCTCCAGCACAGAACCGACAAAGGTGATGTCGTGGCCGCTGAGAGCCGAGGGCGTCGTCGCAATGGTCGCTTCGCTGCGTGGCAACTGATGCGCCGGAACTTCCTTGAAGCGGAGCCGGGTCGGGAGAGCGACACCTTCGCCGAACGCCAGCACCTCGCGCGTTCCGAGCGACGGCACGAACGACAGCAGGTTCGCTGCGGCGTCGGAAACTGCGGAGCGCAGCAAGCCCTGGTCGCGCTCGTTCGCAAGCCGCATCGCAAACAGCGTATTGCACTGTGAGATGATTGTTGCATCGAGCTCGGCTGGACGCTGTGTAACCAGCGCAAGATAAACGCCGTATTTACGGCCTTCTTTAGCGATACGTGACACGGCCTTGCGCGTTGGCCCGAAACCTACACCGCGGTCCGCAGACGCATAGCGATGCGCTTCCTCGCATACGAACAGCATCGGTGACGCACCGTCGCTCCACAATCCGAAATCGAACGCCATGCGGCACAGCACGGACACGACGGAGTCCACGACTTCCGCGGGGAAACCTGCGAGTTGCATGACCGTCATTGGCCGGCCGCTCGCCGGCATTCGGAAAAGGAGGCTGATGACCTCGGCCATCGTGTCGCCGCCGACGTTGGCATTCTCGAACATGAAGGCGTAACGCGGATCGTTCTTGACGGTCTCGATGCGTGTAATCAGCTTGTGATAGACGATGCGGGAGGAACGATTCTCCAGCTTGCCCATGCGCTCGTCGATCAGCGAAATCAGATCGACCAAACGATATGGTACCGGCGTATCGGCGGTGTAGCCGATGGTTTTGGCGTCGACGCGTTTCAGGCCGACGCGATCGGTGTTTTGATATGTCGTATAGGTGGCCTTCGCCACCGGGATAAGTTCAATGAGAACTTCGAGTTCTTCAGGAACGCCGGGGCGACCGCCGAAGATGACGTCGACGAATTCCTCGAAATTGAACAACCAGAACGGCAGCTTGAGATTCCGGGGATTGAGAACGAGTGCCTTGTCGCCGAAGCATCGTCCGTATTCGTTATGCACGTCGAGCAGAAATACCCGTAGATTCGGCCGTACGCGTAGAATCTCGTTCAGCAGTAGCGAGACGCCGCTGGATTTGCCGACTCCGGTGGAGCCGAGTACCGCAAAATGCTTGCTCAGCATGTCCTCGACATCGACATAAGCGATGACGGACGGGTCCTGTTGCAGCGTACCGATGTTGATCTGCTCGGCTTTTGAAGGCGCGTATACAGTCCGCAGTTGCTGGTTGGTCAGGACGTCCACCAGATCACCGATTGTCGGGTAGCTGGTGACGCCGCGCTGGAAGCGGCCGGAAGGACCGGTTGCGATTTCCCCGAGCAGGTCGACCGAAGCGATCGCGATGTAGTTGTCGGTCGCCGGCAGGTTTTCGCGACTGACCTCGGTGATCATCGCGACGATGATAGTTGTCGCCGTGCGAATCCCGAAAAACTGGCCAACGGTGGCGCGTACGTTGGCGTCATTGATCTGGCTGGTCGCTATAAGGCCGACGCGCGCCTGCGAGCCGCGTACCGAAATGACGCGCCCGAGTGAGGCTGGCTGCGGTGAGGTCAACATAGAGAGGTGTAGCCTGTCTGTGAGGGTGTTGAATTTCTCTCGACTGTACAAAGGCTTGTTGCAGGAAATGTTAAACGATCCAGGAGCTGTGCCGGCTCCTTAAAGTGGTCCTTGGCACGGCATTACAACCGCTGAAATCCGCTGGCGCGCTAAGGTCCCGTAGTTCAAGGGGTATTTTCATCCTGACAGATATGGCCTGACAGGCGCCGCTCTACTGGCGTTAAGTCTTTGTTTACCTTGGATTAATGGATAGTCGTCTGGGACGCCCGCAGCGGCTGACGACGGCCATTCGCGACGCGATCAGGGGATAGGGCAAGGCAGGGGTAGACCGCGGCGCGGCACCGCTTTATATCCAGCGCGCGAATATCGATTTGCTGATTTGGACAACGATCCGCCGGTGCCACACCGTGCGTCAGATCAGGTCCGCAATCGATTGGGGAATGGTGTAACGGTAGCACAACAGACTCTGACTCTGTTTGTCTAGGTTCGAATCCTAGTTCCCCAGCCAACCAGTCCGGCTTTCAGAGAACATCCTTATCAGGCACCAGAAAAGCCTGCAAAATGCGGGCTTCTTTAATGTCGATAAGTCTCCGGGATACCGGTTGTCGAACTTTTGCGGCGGGACTTCCCGGAAGTCTCCGGCTATCTGTTGGAAAATTCCCGTTTTCTAGAGACACGCTCTCGAGACTAGAGAATAAACGCACTGCACGGTCGAGCGACCAGTCCAGTTCGCACATCTAAGCTGCCAAATCTCGATCGATCGTCTTCAGAGACCGAGTTCGATCCCGACCGAATGAGTTCGAATCCTCGTTCTCCCGCCAACCAGCTTGGCCGTCAGAGGGGCCTTTTCAGGTACAAGAAAGCTGTCGCCAAGCTGAGAGCCGAACGGAACATCCTAAAAAAGCCGCCCCCGCTTTGCGAAGAATCGACACGAAGTTCGCCTTCATCGCGAAGCACCAGAGGGAGCTGGCCGGCGATGTGGTTGACCGCCTCGGCAGTGATCCGCTGGGAAAGCTGCCCGAGGCCGAGACCAGTGCTCTCCGCCAGAGACTTAAGCCGGATAGGACGCTGATAGCACTGCGGACGCTAGCTAGGCGCCCGCTTCGCAAAAATCGAGCGCGGCCATTTCCTCGGCAGTTAACGTGAGGTCGGTGCTGCCGACGCTTGCCTCAAGCTGTTCCAGGGTTCTCGCTCCGGGTATGACGCGGATCGCGGGCCCCTTGCAGAGCAACCAAGCGAGCGCGATCGTTGCGGGCGGAGTCGATCGGGAGGCCGCGATGCGCCAGAGCGGCGCAAGGACCGTCGCCCATTTGGCGTGTTGTTCTGGTTGAAAGCGGGCGTCTTTGCTGCGGTAGTCAGTCGGCGAGCGCGCGGGCACTGCTCCGGGTCCACTAGTGAGTATTCCGCGGCCCAACGGGGAATAGCAGACTAATTTAGTTGGGCTTCCCAGAAGGCTCGGCAACAGAGCTTTCTCGGAAGCGCGCGCGATGAGCGAAAATTCATTCTGAACGAAGGCTATCGGATGCTCCGAGTAAGCTCGCCGGAGCGCATCTGTATCCGTAGCAGACAGGCCCAAGGAGAGCACTTTTCCTTCGCGCACCAGTTCCGACATCGTGCCGACGACATCCTCGATCGGAACTTTGGGATCTGGGCGGTGCTGGTAGAGAATATCGACGTGGTCACGGCGCAATCGACGCAGCGACCCCTCCAACGACGAACGGATCGTACTCGGGCGACTATCCAGCCCGACGATCTTGCCGTTTTGGATGCTGTATCCGAACTTGGTGGCGATTTCGACACCAATCTGTTCGCGACCGAGAGCCTCGGACAGGAGTTCCTCGTTCAGGTACGGACCGTAGAGTTCGGCGGTGTCGAAGTGAACGACTCCCAAATCGAGGGCGCGGCGTATGATCCTGGTCGCACTATCCCGCGATATCGGCCCGTAAATGCCAGTCAGGGCCATGCATCCAAGTCCGACGCGGCGCGGTGGCAAGACCGGGAGGTGATTCATCGGTTGGCGGGGGACGACCGCCGCGATGCGACGAAGTCGACGATGTACTGCACGATCTCGTGCTGATTGGACGACGTGAGCACCAGCGCCTCCGGCGCGATTTCGGAAACCAAGGTTTCGATGGAGGAGGCCACGGCGTCGCGGAATGCGGCGTCCTGGTCTCGGCCCGCGCCGAGAACGACGGCCTTGTCCAAAGACGTCCTGACGAGCAGATCGTAATCTGGGGTATGAGCCTTGACGATGGTCTTGAGCTCGAACGATCGTCTGTCTCCGATAGTCCGATCGGTCGAACGCAGCGCTGCATGCAGATATCCCAGTGCATCGATGACTGGGCGATCGATAAGAATGACGTCGTGGACAAGCGAGGCTTCGGCTTCGAGGCGCATGCACTCGGAGACGATCCAAAGGGTGCTTTCGTAATTGTGGTCTTTTAGGATGGGAAACCCGAGATCCTTCGCCCTAACGGCGAAATCGCCAATGCGGTGGACTTTGAGGTTCGAATCCAGTTTTTGCTGAACTGCGTCGAGAAGGGATGACTTTCCGGTCGAGTGCGTGCCGGTGACGCCTATCTTTATTGGAGAGATCACAGAAGGGACCCTTGTTTCGGGTTGAGAATGTCGGCATCCGCGAGCGCCTTCCGGCGCTGCTCGATCGTCAACGGTAACAGCAGGTGAATAAATAGTAGGGCCGTCAGTGTGGCGTCGTAGAGGGCCGAGTGATGTCGAGCGCCGGTGCGCTCGCCGGCTTGCTCGGCAAGGTCGAACTCCGTGCCCAAGTTGGCCAGGCTGTACGATTTCAAGCCCGGCCTTAGCGCCTTCGCCAGCCTCAAGGTGTCGATGGCGGACACTGGCGTCCAGTCGGGTAGGGACCGCGAGAGAATCTCGACCTCGATCTTTACATTATGACCAACGATCGGCGCACCTTCGAGCCACATGGCTACGTCGTCCGCTATGTCCACGATCGATGGTGATCCAACGACGTCGTCATCGGTCAACCCATGGATGCGGGTGGCCGCGGGCTGGATCCCGTGCTCCGGTTGCACGAACCAATGACGCTTCGTGCCGGTCAAAGAGAGACGTTCGACCCGTAGCATCGCCAGTTCGACGATCTCCGGCGGGGAACCACCACTGCCTTCCACGTCAACGACCCAAAGCCTATCGGTCTCTAATCCCATCCGAATTCCGCTCGTCCGTGGCGCTTGTATAGGTGGGGATGGATTCGATCATGGACCTGGTAGTTCAACGAATGCTGGATGAAGTAGCGTTGCTGTTCTGAACTGCCGCTCACCTCAATCCGCCGATCATCGATCGATACGTGATCGATGCCGAGCTTGGCGAGCTCGGCAAGTTCCCTCACGACGGATACTTCCGGCTTGCGATGCGCAGCGGCGCATCGGGCGAACTGGTTTCGGGGGCAGATGTCGCAGATTTCCCGTATTCCATAGTGGCCATTGTAGTCGGCGATGCGGTGAGCGTAGCCGACCCCGCATGATGTCTTGCGGAATAGCGGCCGTCCTGCGAATGCGTCGGTCACGCGCCTCTCGGTCTCGAGGGGCAGTATCTTTCTGCGCGCCACTTCGGGATAGATGTCCGGTACCCCCGCGTGCCGAAAGTATTCGCGGATTTCTTCGCGGTGGAAGAGACCCGTGAACACCGTGGCATCAGCCAACCCGGAAAGCTTCAAAGCACGGTCAAGGTGCCCATCGCTGTCGTTGAATCCAGCGATTAGCGGTCGCCAATACAGGATCGACTTGGTCCTCGACGCACCGTCGCGCAGCGTGCGTAGCGAATTTTCGGCGTGACTGCTGTCGACAGGCTCGATCTTATCATCGTCGATGCCCGACCAAGTGACCAATACTGTCAGTCGCAGATGCTTTAGGCGTTCCAATCTGATGACGTCTGTCTTTTCGATCTTCCACCTCGTTATCACCAGCACGGTATTCGTGAAGCCTCGATCATCCAATTGCTCGAGCGTCACGAAGAGATGGTCCTTGACGCCTGGCAGAAACGGATCGGTGGCGCGATTGAATATCTGGATAGGTGTCAAGTGGGGGCGGAACGCCCAATGCCCCACAAGGAGATCGACCGCTTCGCTATCGCCCAGCACCAGGTGGGGCTGCTTCATGTCGAAGTTCTGGAAGAGATGGCGCACGCAATAGCCGCAATCGAGCGGGCAACCAACGACGTGGTTGAGGCTGAGGCCCGACTTTCTATATTCCACCACGTTCCGGAGCGAAGCGGGCAGGTCGGCTGGGGCGGTTCGGAGGGATTGCACTGGCGATCAAGCTGAGTTTGATTTTCTACCAAAAAGTGAGTGAACGAATCACTCTATAATATTGGTTGTCGAGACCGCAATGCCGTGCAAAGCAGGCCGGGACATCCCTAAATCGGTCAAAAACGTTTGAAAAAGCTCGACGACAACAAGTTACGTCTCGGCGACATAATCCTTACTTCCGGATCTAACAAAGTCAGCAAAGCGGTCCGGCGCGTGACGAACAGCGCCATTTCACACGCTATGATTTACGTTCAGCACTCGTCGGTCATCGACGCGGCGGCAGAGGGAGTTCACTCCAGCAATATTCAGCGTATCTTCTTCGAAGACAACTCGGTGGTCGTTGTGCTGCGTTCCCGAATTGCGTTGGACGACGAGATCATCCGGAAGATTACGGATTTCGCCAGGGCAGCGACCGGGACGGAGTATTCGAAGCGCGAAGCGATTGCCGTCGTCGCTCGCAAGATGCGTGGCGTCCGGACCCGGAAGCAGTTTTGCTCGAGGCTTGCAGCGCAGGCCTATGCGTTCGCCGGAATCGACCTAGTACCGGATCCGGACTTTTGCAGCCCCGAGGACCTCCGGAGAAGCGAAGACCTTCTTGAAGTCGGGGATGTATTGTTGCCTGCTTCCGCCGAGGAGGTCGCATTCTGGGTTGCGAGGACCAACGTCCTCAAAGCTATGGCCGATGCCACCAACGCCGTCCTAAAGGCGGCTCGTCGACGATCGGACAGCATTCACAGTCTGAACGACATAAACGACTATCTGCTTTCACATCCGGCGGAAGACCGGCATTTCCGCAAGGCGTACGAAAAGTCAGGTTATTTGACCGTATGGCAGATTGAGTACGCAAAGAGCCGTTGGCAGTACGATCTCGAACTTATGCGGCATCTTGTTGATGCAGAACCGGATGGAAAGTCCTCTATGGAGGAATACTGTCGGCGGCTTCTGGGAGATGTCGAAGGCGCGCGCCGTTTTGAAACTAATCTCCGGGAGTATCGAAAGCTCGCGGCGGTGACGCAATTGACGACGTTCCAAATGCTTGCTGAACTTTACAGGCACCTCTATGCGCTGCACCGGCAGCGCGTTGAGACCGCGCGCCGATTTCTATCGGAACAGGAAACTGCAAAAAAATAGCCCCCAACAAACTCTACTGCGAGTTCTCGAACAATTCCGCGACCTATGGAGAATGTAGTACTCTTGGTACACGAGCCATAGTGCGCAAGCAGGCTCCGGTGTCGGTAATCTTCGTGGCGAGACTGCACGGCGTGGTCTGCGTCAGGTGCGGTAACTCCTCTTCGATCCATTCCATGTTCATCGCTTTCGAGCCGCGCCAAAGCGATCTTGGGAGAGCCTAGCGTGACCGGCGGGCGAGACGATGGCATCACACGGTGATCGCAATGAAGAGGCGGGCGTACTCGCGCTTGTCCCTTGAGCCGAGGTCTGCGCTGTGCGGCCGACGAGGGATCGATGACCACTGCTATCCGGTGTGGGGAATGGGTAATAGCCGCGCGAGAGGTTTCGCTTTCCACCTATGTAAGGGCTGATTGCCCATTTCGATTGTTCTCTGTTTGTTCTATATTGGGGCAGCCGCCTTCCGACTCGCCCAGTGAAGCCGAACACGTAACACCCTGAACAACCTGAGCAATTTGAGATACGCAAAAAATTGATGATTCGTAATGACTTATCAGCAACTTGCATCGCATGATGCTTGCGGCCGGTCCATGCCGTTCGTCCACGATCCGACCATCCGAGTATTGAAATGCCGACTGTGCCCTCTCAGCCCGCCACTGCCGACCTCGTGCGGCGCTTGGAAGCGGTCATCGCCATGCTGGGTTTTGAGGAAACCCACGGGCTCGTGCGGCATTGGTCCAAGTTCCAGTCGACGACCAATCGGCATGTGGTACGGCAGGCCTTCGATACTATTCGCGTCCATTCCGTGTTCGGGTTTTCGTCTGGTCGCCCCGATGCGACTAAGTTCGCGCCCATTCTCTATCTATCAATGGCGACCGACGACGCGGCCGCCGTCGCGGTACATCGCCTCGTCTGGAGCCAAGGCGTCGTCCCGATTCTGCTGGTTGCTACGCCGGCAGGTCTTCAAATTCGTCGTAGCCTTTCGCCGCCCACTGGGCGCCCAATCACTGTCCCATGGGATCGCTTGACGGATAAGGCGAGTCTCCCGCCTGAATTAACATCGCTCACCGCCCTCGCGCTATCGAGTTCCGTCGTGTGGCGCGATTATGTGACGGATCGATCCAACCGTGTCGATGCTGCGTTATTGAAGGCGATCGAGTCCTTAAATGAAGCTGTGCGCAGCGACCATCCCGCACTTCGCCAACAGCCGGCGCTCGTCAACGCGCTGATCGGTCGCTTTATCTACTTCTTTGTCCTTCTCGATCGGAAAATTATCAGCCGCGCATGGATAGCAGCGCTGAAGGATCAGACTGGCAAGGCCGTTTGCACGCAAATAGCAACCTCGATCGATGATCAGGGCAATGTCGACATCGCCGACCGGCCATGGCCCGCGCGCGAAGTATGGGCGCTGTTTGATAAGATCGACGACATTCTTAACGGAGCCATCTTTCCGATCTCGTCAAGTGATCGGCGTCTCATTCCCGCTAATGCGCTTCATTTGATACGTCGGGCTATCCGACATGGCGACACGCTCGGTGCCGGCGTGCGGCAGCTCGGTTTTCTCGACGTTTCGTTCTCAACGCTTCGTACAGAGACAATCTCCGCTATCTATGAGCTCTTCCTCCTAATCGAAGACCCGGAGGAGAAGGACGACGCTGGCGCAT
The DNA here is from genome assembly GCF_058793355.1 of Afipia sp. MLSD5-FHT05B12. Lineage (NCBI taxonomy): Bacteria > Pseudomonadati > Pseudomonadota > Alphaproteobacteria > Hyphomicrobiales > Nitrobacteraceae > Afipia > Afipia sp. MLSD5-FHT05B12. Next base: position 3,119 of record NZ_JBXAFS010000005.1, on the reverse strand, counting down.
TCTATACACCGCCTTTCCTCGTTGACTACGTGCTCGACGAGATTGACCGCATCCGTGCATTTACCGCGAAAAGCCGCGTAGTCGATCCGGCGGCCGGTTCGGGAATCTTTCTCGTTGGTGCCTACCGCCGCATCCTTGAGCGCGAGATGCCGCGCCGAAGGTGGACACCGGTGCATTTTCAGAAGGCGCGTACCATTCTTGAGAATGCAATCTTTGGCATCGAGAAGAACCGCCAAGCTGCGAACGTCGCGCGCTTCAGCCTCTACCTGACGCTGCTCGATTATGTCGAAAGCGCTTCGATTAAAGAGCTCAAGCAGTTAGCTGGAAGTCGGAAGGTCTTTCCGGCGCTCAGTGACAACGTGCTCGACCGCGATCTTTTCTCGATTTCAGGTGATGAATTGAACCGCCTTGGGCGCTTTTCGCACGTCGTCGGCAACCCTCCTTGGGGTAGCTTCGGCGAGCAGACCGGCCGCAGTAACGAACAGCGCGATGCGGCCAGCATTGCGCAACGCGACGCGCGGCTCAAGCTTGCCCGCGATTATGTCGCCTCGCTCGATGCAACTTTGTATCCGGTAAGCAACAAGCGGCTCTCCGAGTTGTTCATCTGGAAAATACAGCGTGATCTTTTGCAAAAAGGCGGCGTGTTCGGCCTTCTGATCTCGACCCGCAGTTATGTCGCGCCATCCGCCGAAGCATTTCCCGTTGCGCTCGCGAAACACGTGAAGCTCGTCGGCCTCGCCAATCTTTCGCATTTCCGCTATCGCCTTTTCAAAGGCGCGCGCAGTCCTACTCTTGCAATCTTCGCCGAGAACCGCGAACCGGCCGACCTCGATACCGTCTGGGTCTATTCGCCTCTTTTGACGTCGCAGCCGATCGGCGAGGCCGGGCATCTCTGGTCTATCATTGTATCGGAGAGCGATGTCGAACCTTACAAGCTACGCGATTTATCGCGCTCGCCCGAAAGTTGGTTCTGGGCGTTGATGCTGCGTCCCATCGACCGTCGCTTCGCAAACCATCTTCGACTTTGGTCACGGCATTTCAAGCGTTCGTTCGGCGATTTTATTGCTGCATCACAGCTTGTTATGAGCCGCGGCGGCAGTACTTCTCAAACCGGAGTTCCGGCGAATCTACTTCTCACGAGCGACAGCTATCAAGCGAATCTCGGTCTGCAAGGACTAGGTATCAGTGATTATCCGCATGATCGTCTGCGCGCGGTGACGCCAAAAGGCACGTTCGCCAAGCTCTTCGCCGGCCGGATCATCTTTATCCCAAGACACATGAATGAGGTTCTCTATATCGAAGAACCGGTCGCTTTCGTTTCGACCTTCAACGCGCTCTATGCTGAAGATCCCGTCGCCTTGGACAATGGCGCCATCGCGGCGATGAAGGGCATTGCGCGTTACCTTACCTCGGACGTCGCGCGCTATCTTTACGCGCTGTTCGGCAAGACCCGCATCCTCGACAGTGCCCGCCTTGAGAAGAACGACCTCGAATCGATCCCGTTTCCATTCACAGATCTCGCTGACGCCGATTTACAGCGGCTCGAAACGATGGACGAAATCGCAATCACAACCTTCTTTGCCGAGAAGGTCGGGCTTGATAGGGCGTTCGTACAGGCTGTCGCCGAGTATAGGCTTTTTCGCCGCGGCTATGAGGACTCGCAAGTGCCTGCGGCTGCACTCGGGCCTCCGGACGGTGAAACCGTGGAGCACTATCAAACGATGCTATTCAATCGCTTGGCTGACCATTTCGGTGCTGCCGCACATTTTGAATGCAGAGTTCGACGACCATCCGATACCGAGCATTTTGCGGTCATCAGTATTCATATCGGGCGTCCGGACGCAACGCAGCTGGAGATGGCCACGGAACCTTTGTTCGACGTCATTAAAGCTAACATGGGCTTCAGCCCGCATGCGCGGATCGTATTCGATGCGGCTGCCTCTCGGATTGCGGTCGCCAAGCCGTGGACGCGCGTCGCCTGGACTGTCGAGCAGGCTTATGCGGACGCCCGTGGCATCTCTGAAGAAGTTTTGCGTTCTGGAGCTGGCTCGTGACGATCGCAGGGTTTTTCTCGGCACACGCTGGCGGCTCCGATCAGACGGCTCGCGTCCTTGTTTGGGAGCGGATGCTTCATCAGGCCTTGTGTCTTCTTGAAGAAGCACAGCGGCGTGTCTGCACTCCGGAGGCCCAGGAACAGCTTCGTAAACTCGATGGCTGGTGGCGTGAATCGAAATCGAAACTCAATGGAAAGCCATGCTTGGTGCCATCTGAAGAAGCGATTTCCGAAGCGCTTTGCACTGAGATGGAAAAGATCAGAGATGAGTTCGTCCTAAAGAGGCTTCCTGCCGATGCGACGATGGCAGGCGTCGATATGCTGGCGGTCGCGAGCGAGCAGCCACGAAAAATAAAAACCGGAATCGGAAAACGTTCCAAGCCAACCGATATTCGTATCTACCGGCTTAACTCGGAGAATCTTGATCTTCGTATCGAAGCAAAAGTTGTGCTGCGCGAGGACGATATCAAGAAAGCCTATCTTTCGGGTAATGGTCTGAAGCGATTTTCTGATCCTAAGGAACCTTACACCGATCGCGAAATAGGCGGTATGGTCGCATATGCCGTGACTGACAATAAGGCGGCGTGGCTCACGCGCATTGACGATGCGCTTCGGGCTTCAACGCCGCCGGTACACACTTTCAAATACCGTATTCAGACGTCACCCGACGAGACGCTTTTTAGCCGCGTGCCGTATGCCATCAGTTCGAGCGTCCGAAACGAAGTGTTGGTATTTCACGTCGTGCTTGAGTTTGCATGCGAGCCTGATGTACGCCCGTGAGGGATGCGCTTATTCATCTCCCGTAACACGAAAAGAGTGTTTGAAATGCACAATGCGCCGACGACGCATCGACGCCGACGTAGTGTCGACGGTTATACCCGCGTTATTTGTGAATCATGATCAATTGTCCTCGGGCCGGGCAGGCGCTGAGAGGGTAATCGATTGGTCGGCCCAGAGAATTCCATAACATTCGTCCTGCGAACACCATTTGTAGCAGCAAAGCTAAAATGTCAGCACTGAGCAAAGTTCAAATGTCAGTCTCTGGTCCCTTTGGGGACTTTGGAGG